>CAYSIN010000060.1:0-18488 GCA_964431135.1 uncultured Bacteroidales bacterium | reverse complement strand
GGGGAGGTGTTGAGTAATAGCCCATTTCCCAAATTCCTCCCCCTTTGAAGGGGGTTAGGGGGATGTCCTATCCCATTGCACACTTCCATATTCTTCCCCACTTAATGGGGGTCAGCGGGATGTCACACCCCATTCCCAAAATCACAAAGTACTATCTTTTTTGAACTTTTAACGAATTTTCATATATGAACGCAACTTGGTATTAATCAATTTTTCAATCATTTCTTTCGATTTCCATAGTTTGATTTGCTTTTCTCTTTTCAATGCATTGGAAAAATCGTCAAAATATTCTTGATAAGAAATTACCCAATCGTCAGCCTTTGCCGTAAACCCTTTATGAATATGTAAATGTTTTTTTAATCTGAGTTCAACATTATTTCTGGTAACTCCGATTTAATATTTATCTAATTGCTTTGAATAAAGTATATAAACGTATGGCATAAAAAAACGCTTTGAGTGATATATTTTAGTGGGAACTATAAGATTACTCGCTTCGCTCATGAGAATAGTTCGAACTTATGACCCTCCCGATGTAAAATCGGGATGCTCTGAACCAAGATAAGAGTTAATTAATTTTTCAATCATTTCTTTCGATTTCCATAGTTTGATTTGCTTTTCTCTTTTCAATGCATTGGAATAATGGTGGGAGCTATAGGATTCGAACCTATGACCCCCTGCTTGTAGGGCAGGTGCTCTGAACCAGCTGAGCTAAGCTCCCAAAATTTCATCATTACATACAGTAATGATGGGTTTAAAAAACTTTTTAAGAACACTTTCCTAAAAAAGTGCGGCAAAGATAAGGACACATTTTATAAAATCCAAAAAAAAATAAAAAAATATTTTTAAAAAAAATTGTTCATTCAATAAAAAAGTTGTAAATTTGCGTCCCAATTTTAAAAGTTTTAAACATGATTATTGTACCAGTAAAAGAAGGTGAAAATGTCGATAAAGCGTTAAAAAAATACAAACGCAAATTCGAAAAAACCGGCATTATGAAAGAACTTCGTAACAGAAAAGCATATAAAAAACCTTCTGTGCGTCGTCGTGAAGAAATTATACGCGCCATTTATATTCAAAAAATACAACAAGGTATTGTTGTAAAATAATTTTTTGTTTTGCTTTTTTATTGTAAGTAAAACAAATTTTTGATATTTACGTTATAAATGCTTGTATGGTGATTTTTTCTGAAATAAATAGTATTGAACAATTTTCCAATTATTTACTTTTTGAAAAAAGATATTCCAAACACACTATTACAGCATATATTAATGATATAACGCAGTGTCAGAAATTTATACAGTCATTCAATAAAAATTTATTGACAGCCGATTCTAACGATTTACGCATGTGGATAATACAGTTGGTAGAACATGAAATTTCTCCGATTTCTATACATCGTAAAATAAGTTCACTCAAAGCATATTATAAATATCTGTTACGTGAAAAACAGATTGAAATTAATCCAACTAGCAAACTGGTAAGTCCAAAAACCAAAAAAAGACTTCCCGTTTTTATCGAAGAAAAAAATATATTGACGTTATTTAATGAGCAATTATTTGACGAATCGTTCGAAAAGCAGCGAGACAAAATGGTTTTATCATTACTGTATGGCACAGGAATACGTTTGAGTGAACTGGTTTCGTTAAAAATTTCTGATATTGATTTCAATAAGATGACGATTAAAATATTTGGGAAAAGAAACAAGGAAAGATTGGTCCCGTTCGGGCAAATACTTTTTAACGATTTAAAACATTATATAGAAATTCGACAAAAGATAAATCCAAAGCACACCTATTTAATTATAACGAATAAAGGTGAACAAGCGTATCCAAAACTCATATACCGAATAGTGCATCATTATTTAATGCTGGTTACCAACGAAGAAAAGAAAAGCCCTCACGTGTTGCGTCATACGTTTGCAACACATTTGCTAAACAATGGTGCCGACTTAAATGGGATTAAAGAACTGTTAGGTCATGCAAATTTAGCTGCTACTCAAATTTATACTCATAATACATTTGAACAATTAAAAAAGGTTTATTCAAAGGCTCATCCAAGAGCATAAATTCTATAAATTAACTAAATATCGGAGGAAATATTTATGAAAATTAACATTCAAACCGTTCATTTTGACGCTGACCAGCGTTTAGAAGATTTTGTTTACGACCGTTTAGATAAACTAATGGGACGTTATAAAAAAGTAATTAGAGCCGATGTGACGTTACGCCTGAATAAAGATTTAGCCCAAGATAATAAAGTAGCAGAAATTCGATTAGAAATTCCGGGCAATAATCTTTTTGTAAAAAAACAATCAAAATCTTTTGAAGAAGCAGCCGATAGCGCTGTCGAAGTTTTACTTCGTCAATTAGAAAAATACAAGGATAAAAGATAATAATACTATAACTAATTAATATTGAATGAAATATAAATATTTATGCGTCATTCAATTTTTTTTAAAATTATTTTGGTTAATAAAAAAATAGTAATTAATTTTGCGGGCTAATTTTTTAGGTTCTTTGATATGCCGATGTAGCTCAGTTGGCCAGAGCAGCTGATTTGTAATCAGCGGGTCGGGGGTTCAACTCCCTCCATCGGCTCGTAAATAGGGGAGATACCAAAGTGGCCAACTGGGGCAGACTGTAAATCTGCTGGTGCATACCTTCGTAGGTTCGAATCCTGCTCTCCCCACCTTATTGCGGGAGTAGCTCAGTTGGTAGAGCATCAGCCTTCCACGCTGAGGGTCGCGGGTCCGAGTCCCGTCTCCCGCTCTTGCCGATGTAGCTCAGTGGTAGAGCACTTCCTTGGTAAGGAAGGGGTCATGGGTTCAACTCCCATCATTGGCTCTAAAAGATTTATTAATAAAATGAGTATTAATTTTATAAAAGTTTAATTATGGCAAAAGAAAAATTTGAAAGAACAAAACCCCACGTCAATATTGGTACAATTGGCCATATTGACCATGGTAAAACAACATTAACGGCTGCTATTACGAAAGTATTATCAGAAAGAGGGCTTTCCGAATTCCGCTCCTTCGATTCTATTGATAACGCTCCAGAAGAAAAGGAACGTGGTATTACTATCAATACAGCACATATTGAGTATCAAACCGAAAAAAGGCATTATGCTCACATAGACTGTCCCGGACATGCCGATTATATTAAGAATATGGTTACCGGTGCAGCACAAATGGATGGTGCTATTTTGGTAGTAGCAGCAACCGATGGTCCTATGTCTCAAACACGTGAACATATTTTGTTGGCACGTCAGGTAAACGTGCCCAAAGTAGTTGTATTTATCAATAAAGTAGATATGGTTGAAGATGAAGAAATGCTTGACTTGGTAGAAATGGAAGTTCGCGAATTATTGAGTTTTTACAAGTTTGATGGCGATAATGCTCCAGTAATTAGAGGCTCTGCCTTAGGTGGCTTAAATGGTGACCCCAAATGGGTTGAAAAAATCATTGAACTGATGAATGCGGTAGATGAATACATCCCAGTCCCCGTACGTGATGTAGATAAACCATTTTTAATGCCAGTAGAAGATATTTTTTCTATTACAGGACGTGGTACAGTTGCTACTGGCAGAGTTGAAACGGGCGTTGTAACTACCGGTGAAGAAATGGAAATAGTTGGTTTAGGACATGAAAAAAAGAAAACGGTTGTTACGGGCGTTGAAATGTTTCGTAAAATTCTTGATAGAGGCGAAGCAGGCGATAATGTTGGATTATTGTTACGTGGTATTGATAAAAAAGAAATTCAAAGAGGAATGGTTATAGCAAAGCCCGGTACTATTACACCTCATACTCATTTCAAGGCTGAAGTTTACATTCTTAAAAAAGAAGAAGGTGGACGTCATACGCCATTTCATAATCATTACCGTCCTCAATTTTATCTCCGTACACTGGATATTACGGGTGAAGTTGTGTTGCCCGAAGGTGTTGAAATGATTATGCCCGGCGACAATATTTCTATTGAAGTAAAATTGATTTATCCTGTTGCTATTAACAAAGGGTTACAGTTTGCTATTCGTGAAGGAGGAAGAACCGTTGGTGCTGGACAGGTAGTCGATATTATTGAATAACAGGTTTAAAAGCAAAACGGAGGTAATTCTGTTTTGCTTTTATACGGGTGTAGCTCAATTGGTAGAGTGGCGGTCTCCAAAACCGTAGGCTGGGAGTTCGATTCTCTCCACCCGTGCAGAACATAATAGGAATATGAAAAAAATAAAAAATTATGTGTACGAATGTTATGTAGAGTTAACTCAAAAAGTTACATGGCCTACATGGAAAGAACTTCGTTCTAGCGCTATTGTTGTATTGGTTGCTTCCTTTATTATAGCACTCATCGTTTCATTGATGGATTTCGCTTTCAGCAATGTTATGCATGGGATTTATAAATTGTTTTATTAAATCGCTTATCTGTATGGAAGAAAATACGAAACAGTGGTACGTAGTAAAAGCTATTAGCGGCAAAGAAAAGAAAATTAAAGAGTATATCGAAGCCGAAATAAATCGTCGTGGCTTGCAGGAATACGTTTCAGAAATTTTAATTCCTACAGAAAAAGTTTATCAATTACGCAAAGGCAAGAAAATTAGTAAAGAGCGTAATTATTTCCCAGGATACATATTAATATATGCTTTATTAACAGGAGAAGTACCTTATGTAATACGTAATGTTAATGGTGTTCTTGGATTTTTAACTTCTCCCGATGGAAATCCAATCCCGCTTAAACAAAATGAAATAAACCGCATTTTAGGAAAAGTGGATGAATTGGCAGAAAGCGGAGAAGAAAACGTTACACCTTTTTTTGTTAACGAAACCGTTAAAGTAATTGACGGGCCTTTCAATGGCTTTACCGGCGTTATAGAAGAGGTAAACGAAGAAAAAAAGAAACTCAAAGTGATGGTCAAAATATTTGGCAGAAAAACACCGCTTGAGTTAAGTTTTATGCAAATAGAAAAAGAAAATTAAAACGAAGCCTATGGCAAAGGAAATTGAAACATTTATTAAATTACAAATTAAAGGTGGTGCAGCAAATCCATCTCCTCCGGTAGGACCAGCTCTCGGTTCAAAAGGATTGAACATTATGGAATTTTGCAAACAATTTAATGCACGCACACAAGATAAAGCAGGCAAAGTATTGCCCGTTATCATTACCGTTTATAATGACAAATCTTTTGATTTTATTGTAAAAACGCCTCCGGCTGCTGTTCAATTAATGGAAGCCGCCAAGTTGCAAAAAGGTTCACCCGAGCCCAATAGAAATAAAGTGGGACAAGTAACCTGGGAGCAAGTAAAATCAATCGCACAAGATAAAATGGTTGATTTGAATTGCTTTACACTAGAATCTGCCATTAAAATGATAGCCGGTACAGCACGCAGTTTAGGTATCAATATTGTAGGAACACCTCCTTTTAATCAGTAATAGAATAGTAAGATGAAAAAGTTAACAAAAAACAAAAAATCGGTTCTTGCAAAGATTAATAAACAGGAAACTTATACTTTGCAAGATGCAGCAAAACTGGTAAAAGAAATAACCTTTACAAAATTTGATGCTTCTATAGATGTAGATATTCGCTTAGGAATAGACCCACGTAAATCCAATCAAATGGTACGTGGCGTTGTTACACTTCCTCATGGAACAGGTAAACAGACACGCGTATTGGTGTTATGTACACCCGATAAGGAAAGTGAAGCAAAAGAAGCCGGTGCTGAATATGTAGGTCTTGAAGAGTATATCGAAAAAATTAAAGGCGGTTGGACCGATGTAGATGTCATAATTACCATGCCTTCTGTGATGGGAAAAATTGGTGCATTAGGTAAAATTTTAGGACCAAGAGGCTTAATGCCAAATCCTAAAAGCGGAACGGTAACCATGGATATTGGGAAAGCCGTGCGAGAAGTAAAGATGGGTAAAATAGATTTTAAAGTGGACAAATACGGTATCGTTCATTCGTCTATTGGTAAAGTATCGTTTAACGAATCGCAGATTTTTGAAAATGCACAAGAATTTATTCGCACTATTATTAAATTAAAACCTTCTTCAGCTAAGGGCACGTATTTGCAAAGCATATATTTGTCCAGTACGATGAGCCCGGGTATTAAAATTGACCCCAAATCGGTTGAAGTATAAGGAGGAACTCGTTATGACGAAAGAAGAAAAAAACAAAATTATCGAGCAATTATATGAGCAAATTCAGCAGCATAATCATTTTTATGTTACTGATATTGCAGATATGAATGCTTCTGATACCAGCATGTTGCATAGAAAATGTTTCGAAAGAAATATTCAACTAGTAACCGTAAAAAACACATTATTCAGAAAAGCGCTTGAACGGTTTGATGATAAATATTCATTGCTGTATGAAACCTTAAAGGGTGGCTCTTCTATAATGTTTTCAGAATCCAGCAGCGAACCGGCAAAGTTAATTAAAGACTTGCGTAAGAAAAATAAAAAACCCTTGTTAAAAGGTGCTTACGTAGAAGAATCCATCTATTTGGGTGATGACCAATTGAATGTACTTGCCAATATTAAAAGTAAAAATGAACTTATTGGCGACATTATATTGTTATTGCAATCACCCCTTAAAAATGTTATTTCTTCACTTGAATCTGGAAAACAAACCATTGCCGGTATAGTAAAAACCTTATCAGAAAAAAATAATTAATGGAGTATAAACTTTAAATGTAAAAACAATGGCAGAATTAAAAGTCTTAGCAGAACAATTAGTAAACTTAACTGTTAAAGAAGTTAACGAATTAGCACAAATACTCAAAGATGAGTATGGAATTGAACCAGCAGCCGCTGTAGCAATAGCCGCAGCACCAGCCGCCGAAGCATCTGCACCCGCAGAAAAGAGTCAGTTTGATGTAATTCTTAAATCGGCAGGCGGTGCCAAACTACAAGTAGTTAAACTTGTTAAAGAATTAACAGGGTTAGGATTAAAAGAAGCAAAAGATTTGGTTGATGCTGCACCAAAGCCAGTTAAAGAAGGCATAAGCAAGGATGAAGCCGAATCATTAAAATCAAAATTGGAAGAAGCAGGCGCCGAAGTTGAACTTAAATAAAAAGACAATTCGTTTTTTTAGAGGTTTAAAGCCTAATATCATTTTAGGCTTTAAGCCTTTTTGTCGTTTCATTAATTTAAGGTTCATTTAAAAATTTACTTCAATGTCTGTTTCAAAAAATATTAAAAGAATAAATTTTGGTACCCAAAAAATTGAATATCCCTATCCGGATTTCTTAGAGGTACAATTAAAATCTTTCGAAGAATTTTTTCAGTTTAATTCCACTCAGGAAAAACGAAAAAAAGAAGGATTGCATCAAGTGTTTCAGGAAAATTTTCCTATTAGCGATACAAGAAATAATTTTGTATTGGAATTTATTGACTATTTTGTTGACCCTCCTAAATATACTGTTGATGAGTGTATTGAACGCGGGTTATCATATAGCGTTGCGTTAAAAGCAAAATTAAAATTGTATTGTAACGACCCCGAACATGAAGATTTTGACACCAAAGTAGAAGATGTATATTTGGGAACTATTCCCTATATGACTTCCAAGGGGACTTTTGTTATTAATGGTGCCGAGAGGGTCATTATTTCTCAATTACATCGCTCACCTGGAGTATTCTTTGGGCAAAGCCTTCATACTAATGGTACAAAACTATATTCTGCACGAATTATCCCTTTTAAGGGTTCGTGGATAGAGTTTACTACCGACATTAACAATGTAATGTATGCCTATATTGACAGAAAGAAAAAATTACCTGTAACGACCTTGCTTCGTGCCATTGGTTTTCAAACAGATAAGGATATTTTAGAAATTTTTAACTTGGCAGAAGAAGTCAAAGTATCCAAAACAGGTTTAAAAAAATATGTTGGAAGAAGATTAGCCGCCCGTGTTTTAAAAACATGGATAGAAGACTTTGTGGATGAAGATACTGGCGAAGTGTCTTCCATCGAAAGAAACGAAATTATTATTGAGCGTGAAACGGTTATAGAAAAAGAGCATATCGATATGATTGTTGAATCGGGTTCTAAAAATATTATTTTACACCGTGAGGACCAAAATCAAAACGATTATGCCATTATCTATAATACGTTGCAAAAAGACCCTTGTAATTCAGAAAAGGAGGCTATTGTTTATATTTATCGTCAATTGCGTGGTGCAGAACCTCCCGACGAAGAAACAGCACGCTCTACCATTGATAGTTTGTTCTTTTCTATACGACGTTATGACCTTGGTGAAGTGGGACGTTATCGCATTAATAAAAAACTTAATCTGGATACCCCTATTGACCAACGAACATTAACTAAAGAAGATATTATTTCTATCATTAAATACCTTATTCAACTCATCAATTTTAAAGCCGAAGTGGACGATATAGACCACTTAAGTAACCGCAGAGTTAGAACCGTTGGTGAGCAATTAATGGGACAATTTGGTGTTGGATTATCCCGTATGGCTCGTACCATTCGTGAAAAAATGAACGTACGCGATAACGAAGTGTTTACACCTATAGACTTGGTTAATTCAAAAAGCCTTTCGTCTGTATTAAATACGTTCTTTGGCACCAATCAATTGTCACAATTTATGGACCAAACCAATCCTTTGGCTGAAATGACGCATAAACGCCGTATCTCAGCATTGGGACCCGGTGGTTTGACTCGTGAACGTGCCGGTTTTGAAGTACGCGATGTACATTACACTCACTACGGACGTTTGTGTCCCATTGAAACTCCCGAAGGTCCTAATATCGGTCTTATTTCATCATTATGTATATTTGCCAAAATTAACAATCTTGGATTTATCGAAACACCTTACCGAAAGGTTGAAGAAGAAAAAGTTATGCTTGATAATGAAAAGGTTGTTTATTTATCAGCCGAAGAAGAAGAAGAAAACGTAATTGCACAGGCAAGTGCTTCTATCGACAACGATGGAACATTTTTAACACCTAAAATTAAAGCACGTTATAAGGGAGATTTCCCCGTCATTGAACCCGATAAAATTCAATTGATTGATATTGCTCCCAATCAAATTGCTTCGGTAGCAGCCAGTCTTATACCATTTCTTGAACATGATGATGCGAATCGTGCTCTTATGGGCTCGAATATGATGCGTCAAGCAGTTCCCTTATTAAAATCTGAATCACCCATTGTTGGAACAGGATTGGAAGGAAAAGTTGCTATGGACAGCCGTGCCATTATTCTTGCTGAAAATGATGGAGTGGTAGAATATGTAGATGCCAACGAAATTGTGGTTAAATATCAGCGTTCAGATGAAGAGCGTTTTATCAGTTTTGAAAACGATACTGTTCGTTATCCTCTACCTAAATTCCGTAGAACAAACCAAAGTACTACGATTATTCTTCATCCATTAGTAAAAAAAGGACAAAAAGTAAAAAAGGGTGACCCTCTAACCGAAGGTTACGCCACACAAAATGGCGAATTGGCATTGGGACGAAATTTGAAAGTTGCTTTTATGCCTTGGAAAGGATATAATTTTGAAGATGCTATTGTTATAAACGAACGATTAGTACGCGAAGACTATTTTACTTCTGTTCATGTGGACGAATTTTTACTTGAAGTAAGAGATACCAAACGCGGAGTTGAAGAGTTAACATCCGATATTCCCAATGTTAGTGAAGAAGCCACTAAAAATCTTGATGAAAATGGAATTATTCGGGTAGGTGCTTACGTAAAACCGGGTGATATATTAATAGGGAAAATTACCCCCAAAGGTGAATCTGACCCAACACCCGAAGAAAAATTACTAAGAGCTATTTTTGGAGATAAAGCAGGTGATGTAAAAGATGCATCTTTAAAAGTCCCCCCTTCATTATATGGTGTTGTTATTGATAAAAAACTTTTTTCACGTCAGGTTAAAGAACGTAAAGTTAAGAATGCTGAAAAAAATCTTATTGATAAAATTGACGATGATGCTTCTAAAAAATATGCTGAACTAAAACAGCATTTGGTAGAAAAACTGTTTGTACTTGTTAATGGCAAAACATCACAGGGTGTTAAGGACTTTACCAATAAGGAAATTATTCCTAAAGGAACCAAGTTTACTTTAAAGCAACTTCAGCAAATAGATTATAATAATATAAACCCGAACAAGTGGACCACCGATAAAAATAAAAACGAAATCATTAATCAAATTATTCACAATTATCTTGTAAAATACAAAGAAATAGAAGCAGATGTAAAAAGGAAAAAATTCAGTTTGACCATTGGCGACGAATTACCTGCAGGCATAGTAAAATTGGCAAAAGTGTATATTGCTCAAAAACGCCCTGTCAAAGTAGGTGATAAAATGGCTGGACGACATGGTAATAAGGGTATTGTTTCAAAAATTGTACGTGAAGAAGATATGCCTTTTATGGAAGACGGCACTCCTGTTGATATTGTACTTAATCCTTTAGGCGTACCATCACGTATGAACTTGGGACAAATATATGAAACAGTATTGGGATGGGCAGGTGAAAAACTTGGCGTTAAATTTTCTACTCCTATTTTTGATGGAGCCTCATTGGATGACATTAACGAATATTCTGAAAAAGCAGGTATTCCTCAATATGGACGCACATATTTATACGATGGAGGTACGGGCGAACGATTTGACCAGCCTGCAACAGTAGGCGTTATTTATATGATGAAACTTATTCACATGGTCGATGACAAAATGCACGCCCGTTCTATAGGTCCTTATTCTCTCATTACTCAACAGCCCTTAGGGGGTAAGGCACAATTTGGCGGACAACGTTTTGGTGAAATGGAAGTATGGGCGTTGGAAGCATTTGGTGCATCCAATGTTCTTCAAGAAATATTGACCATTAAATCGGACGATGTGGTTGGTAGAGCAAAAGCGTATGAGGCTATTGTAAAAGGTGAACCTTTACCACCCGCCGGAACACCCGAATCTTTCAATGTCTTAATTCATGAATTAAGAGGCTTAGGTCTTAGTATTAATATGGAATAATTTTATTAATTAAACCGTAAATAAAATGGTATATGGCTTTTAGAAAAGATAATAAAATAAAACCGAACTTTTCAAAAATAACAATCGGCATTGCTTCACCCGAAGAAATTTTAGAACATTCAAGTGGCGAAGTACTTAAACCGGAAACTATTAATTACAGAACATATAAACCGGAACGCGACGGTTTGTTTTGTGAACGTATTTTCGGTCCTGTAAAAGATTATGAATGTCATTGCGGGAAATATAAACGTATCCGTTATAAGGGTATTGTTTGCGACCGCTGTGGGGTTGAAGTTACTGAAAAAAAAGTACGTCGTGAACGTATGGGACATATACAGTTAATTGTTCCAGTGGCTCATATATGGTATTTACGTTCTCAACCTAATAAAATAGGAGCCTTGTTGGGATTAACTACCAAAAAGGTCGAATCTATTATATACTACGAACGATATATTGTTATTAATCCCGGCATTGCCAAAACGGATGAATTACAAAAATGCTCTTTGCTTACCGACGAAGAATATGCAGAAATATTGAAAACATTGCCCAAAGAAAATCAACTTTTACCCGATGATGACCCTCAAAAATTTTTAGCCAAAATGGGAGCCGAGGCTATCCGCGAAATGCTTATGAATATTAATCTTGATGAACTATCTTATAATTTACGCGATACAGCCAATAAGGAAACTTCCCAACAACGAAAATTGGATGCTTTAAAACGACTTCAAGTAGTTGAAGCCTTTCGTGAATCGAAGCAAACGAATAAACCCGAATGGATGATATTAAAAATATTACCCGTTATTCCACCCGAACTTCGCCCTCTGGTTCCACTGGATGGTGGACGTTTTGCAACCAGCGATTTGAATGACTTGTATCGTCGTGTCATAATTCGAAACAACCGTTTAAAAAGACTTATTGACATCAAAGCACCAGAAGTTATTTTACGTAACGAAAAACGTATGCTTCAAGAAGCAGTGGACAGTTTGCTTGATAATTCTAAAAAATCACAAGCAGTAAAAGCAGAAGGCAATAGACCTTTAAAATCATTAAGCGATAGTTTAAAAGGTAAACAAGGTCGTTTCCGTCAAAATTTGTTGGGAAAACGCGTGGACTATTCTGCACGTTCAGTTATTGTAGTAGGTCCAGAATTGCAATTGCACGAATGCGGTTTACCTAAAGATATGGCAGCCGAACTGTACAAACCATTTGTCATTCGTAAATTAATTGAACGAGGCATTGTAAAAACGGTAAAATCAGCCAAAAAAATTGTTGACCATCGCGAACCTGTTATTTGGGATATTCTTGAAAACGTATTGAAAAATCATCCTGTTTTACTTAACCGCGCACCTACCTTGCACCGTTTGGGCATTCAAGCATTTCAACCTAAACTGATAGAGGGAAAGGCTATTCAATTACATCCATTGGCTTGTACCGCCTTTAACGCCGATTTTGATGGTGACCAGATGGCGGTTCATTTGCCATTGGGAAATGCCGCAATAATTGAAGCACAATTGCTTATGCTTGCTTCACACAATATTCTTAATCCCAGCAATGGAGCACCTATTACCGTTCCTTCACAAGACATGGTATTGGGACTGTATTATATAACCAAAGCAGCCAAATCAACCAAAGAAAATCCGATTAGAGGCGAAGGTCATACTTTCTATTCACCCGAAGAAGTGAATATAGCCTATAACGAAGGTAAAATTGATTTGCATGCCAATATCAAGGTTAAAGTTCATAATGTTGTTGAAGGAAAAGAGT
Source organism: uncultured Bacteroidales bacterium (assembly GCA_964431135.1). Lineage (GTDB taxonomy): Bacteria > Bacteroidota > Bacteroidia > Bacteroidales > GWA2-32-17 > Ch61. Next base: position 5,741 of record CAYSIN010000060.1, on the reverse strand, counting down.
TGACACATATTATTGAAACAACGGTTGGAAGGGTATTGTTCAATGAAATTGTGCCCTCTGAAGTAGGATTTATCAATGAAATATTAACCAAAAAATCACTGCGTGATATTATTTCTCGTGTATTAAAGACCGTAGGACTTGCTAAAACAGCCAAGTTTCTGGATGATATTAAAAACATGGGATATTACATGGCATTTAAGGGTGGCTTGTCGTTCAATATAGAAGATATTATTGTACCTGTTGAAAAGCAGCAACTGGTTGATGAAGGATATCAGCAAGTAGAAGAAGTTATGCAGAACTATAACATGGGATTTATAACCAACAATGAACGCTACAATCAGATTATTGATATTTGGACACACACGAATGCAAAACTCACCAATATGGTAATGAAACAGATTTCTGAGCACAGGCAGGGATTTAATCCGGTATATATGATGCTTGACTCGGGGGCTCGTGGTTCTAAAGAGCAAATTCGTCAGTTGTGCGGTATGCGTGGATTAATGGCAAAACCTCAAAAATCTGGTGCTACAGGAAATGAAATTATTGAAAATCCCATTCTTGCTAATTTTAAAGAAGGATTATCCGTTCTTGAATATTTTATCTCTACACACGGTGCTCGTAAAGGATTGGCCGATACTGCTCTAAAAACAGCCGATGCCGGTTATCTGACACGTCGTTTGGTAGATGTAACGCAAGATGTTATTATTACATCCGAAGATTGTGGAACACTGCGAGGTTTGGTAGCAAGTACCGTAAAAAAAGGTGAAGAAATAGTCGAAACATTGTACGATAGAATTCTTGGACGTGTATCCGTACACGATGTTTATCATCCACAAACGGGTGAATTAATCGTTGCATCTGGTGAAGAAATAACAGAAGAAAAAGCCGAAATAATAGAAAAATCACCTATCGAACAGGTAGAAATTCGTTCTGTATTAACTTGCGAGTCTAAAAAAGGAGTATGCAGTAAATGTTATGGACGTAACCTGGCTACAGGCAGAATGGTAAAAAAAGGCGAAGCCGTGGGCGTTATTGCTGCACAATCTATAGGTGAACCTGGTACTCAACTTACGTTACGAACTTTCCACGTGGGTGGTACTGCTTCCAATATTACTACCGAAACAAACGTAATTGCCAAATATGACGGTATAACTGAAATAGATGAGTTGCGAAGTGTACCTTATGAAGATGAAAACAATAATGCCATTAAGATAGTAGTAAGCCGTTTGGCAGAATTGCGACTAATTGATACCAATACGGGCATAGCCCTAATGACTCATAATATTCCTTATGGTTCTAAATTGTATTGTGAAAATGGAGCCAAAGTAAAAAAAGGTGATTTACTTTTTGAATGGGACCCGTATAATGCTGTTATAATTACAGAAGCCTCAGGAAAAGTTGAATACGAACACATGATAGACGGTATTACATATCGTGAAGAATCAGATGAACAAACAGGCTATAAGGAAAAAGTAATTATTGAAACACGCGACAAAACAAGAAATCCTGTTATTAAAATAGTAGGGAATGACGGTGTAGAGAAAAAATCGTACAACGTTCCTGTTGGAGCACATATATCAGTAAACGAAGGTGATAAAGTTAAAGCAGGGTCTATTCTTGTAAAAATACCGCGTGCTATGGGTAAGTCTGGTGATATTACAGGAGGTTTGCCACGTGTAACTGAATTGTTCGAAGCCCGTAATCCATCAAATCCTTCTATTGTTGCAGAAATTGATGGTGAAGTTTCCTTTGGAAAAATTAAACGCGGTAATCGCGAAATCATTATCACTTCCAAAACAGGTGAAGTTAAAAAATATATGGTTCCATTGTCCAAGCAGATATTGGTTCAGGAAAGCGATTATGTTCGTGCAGGCACACCTTTGTCCGATGGAGCTATTACGCCAAGTGATATCTTGTCAATTAAGGGACCTACCGTTGTTCAGGAATATATTGTAAACGAAATTCAGGAAGTATATCGATTACAGGGTGTAAAAATTAACGATAAGCATTTTGAAATTGTAGTTCGTCAAATGATGCGTAAAGTACAAATAGAAGACCCCGGCGATACACGATTCCTTGAAAAAATACTGGTCGATAAAAACGATTTTCTGGAAGAGAATGATGCTATTTATGGTAAAAAAATAGTTATCGATTCGGGTGATAGTGAAGCAATGAAACCGGGTATGATTGTATCGGTGCGTCAATTACGTGATGAAAATTCACACCTCAAACGCAATGATAAAAAACTAGTGAGTGCTCGCGATGCTGTTCCTGCTACTGCAAGTCAAGTACTTCAAGGTATTACACGTGCTGCACTTCAAACACACAGTTTTATGTCGGCAGCATCATTTCAGGAAACAACCAAAGTGCTTACCGATGCTTCTATCAGAGGTAAGGTAGATAACCTAGAAGGTTTGAAGGAAAATGTAATAGTCGGACATTTAATTCCAGCAGGTTCGGGCTTACGTGAATATAGCCGAATGATTGTTGGACCTATGCAAGAAATGGAAAATATAATTCCGTTACATAAAAAAAGTATTAAAGTAAACGAAGAATAATATGGATGATAAAAAAGTTAATATGCCTAAACCCGGTGAAATTAATATCGAACTGGATGAACAAACAGGCGAAGGTGTTTATTCCAACCTTGCCATTATTTCGCATTCCAATTCTGAGTTTGTAATAGATTTTGCCAGAATTATGCCCGGCGTTCCGAAAGCAAAAGTGAAATCAAGAATTGTGTTGACACCCGAACATGCCAAACGCCTTTTTCTTGCTCTTAAAGACAATATTCAGAAATTTGAATCTCAATTCGGTGCCATTAAAATTATTGAAGGACCTTCATTGCCCATGAATTTTGGCGGACCACAAGGCGAAGCATAATACGTTTCCTTTTTCAGACTTAATACCGATATGCATTCAAAAAAATTCAATCGGTATAATATCAACTTAGCATTCAAATTCGCTTAGTAGTCACTTTGAATGCAACTTGGTATTTATACCGACTTGCTAACAAGTTCATTAAAACAATTCGCTTCTCTGTCTCGTCCTCGTTTGTAACGAGGATGTATATTTTCATTCTCTTGTGAACGGTTTGGTATGAAAACCAAAATTTTATATTTGCAACAAAATAAAAGTACAATTTTTCATAAACAACCTTGTGAATTACGAAGCAATCATGAATACCTTAAAAAATAAATAATAATTGAGTAAACTTGACATCTATTAAACAAAAGTACGAATCAACAAATAAATTAATCCAGATACAAGCATCGTCATAGGAATGGTTAAAATCCATGCCCCTACAATACTTTGAGCAATTTTCCACCTAACGGCAGACACTCTGCGAGTTACTCCTACTCCCATAATAGAGCCTGAAATAGTATGTGTAGTACTTACGGGAATACCCATAAATGCAGACATTGCTAATGTAATAGCACCTGCTGTTTCCGCAGCAAAACCATGTACTGGCTTTAAATCAGTTAAATTTACTCCCATCGTTTTAATAACCTTCCATCCCCCCGTAAGTGTTCCTAATGCAATGGCAGTATAACAAGAAAAGGCAACCCATTCGGGAACATAAAACTCTGACCCAAGATACCCGGTACTGAATAATAGAACGGCTATAATTCCCATGGTTTTTTGAGCGTCGTTACTGCCATGACCAAGACTAAAAAAAGCAGAAGAAACTAACTGCAGAATTCTAAACCATGCATCTACTTTTCCTGGTCTGACTTTTTTTAATAAAAACTTCATTAAAACCATAATAAGATATCCAAGTACAAATCCTACCACAGGTGAAACAAAAATAAATATAACTACTTTAATAATACCAGAAGATACAAGGCTGTCGGAGCCGAAAACGAACCATGCTGGTCCTATCATTCCACCAATAAGAGCATGAGATACACTTATGGGTAATCCATAATGTGTACAAAAATATACCCATATAGCGGCTCCTGTAATAGCAGAAAAAATAAACCATGGTTCTATTACCTTGGGTTGTACTATTCCTTTTCCCATAGTATCAGCAACATGAAGTCCGAATAAGAAATAAGCACCAAAATTGAATAGTGCAGCCCATAATACAGCTACAAAAGGCGACAATACTCTGGTTGCAACTATTGTTGCAACAGAATTGGCAGCATCATTCATCCCATTAAGAAAATCATAAATCAAAGCAATAACAACTATTATAATAACCAGTGTACTCATATCAGGATTGTTTTATAATGATAGTTTTAATCACATCCGATACGTCTTCCAATTTGTCTGTTGCTTTTTCCAATACCTGAATGATGTCTTTTTTCTTTATTAATTCTACGGTATTGGTTTCATGTTCAAAAAGTTGTGCTATTCCGAAATGATAAGTATCATCGGCAACATTTTCAATTTCATTCACGTGAATACATGCTGCTTTAATATCTTTAGGTTTCTTTAGTTCTTTCAGATGAAATATGGCTGTTTGTATGGTTTTACTGCCTTCCAGAATAAGGTCAGCCAATTTGATAAATTCTATGGGTGTAGTATCTGGTTTATACCACAAATAGCGTTGAGCACAACCATTGATATAATCAACCACATCGTCTAAGGATGATACAAGACTGTTAATATCTTCACGGTCAAACGGTGTAATAAAAGACTGGTTGAGCATATCAAACATCGTATGAGTTATGTCATCACCTTTTTTTTCGAGTTCTTTAATTTTATTAATCAACGGCATTCGCTCTTCCCATGTATTGGTTTTCATCAAATTATATAATACTTGAGATATTTCTACCAGATTATCGCATGCTGCGTTAAAATAAGGATAAAACTTTTTGTCTTTTGGAACCAGTAACTGAAAAAAATTATTAATATTCATATAGAAAAATTTTGTATTTTTGTTTGACAAAAGTGAGTATTTTGTTTTTTGTCAATGTTAAGAAATTGTTAAGTATTATAAAAAGATTTCAACCGCATGTGGATATCCGATTTTTTTGGATTAATTTATCCTGATGTTTGTGGTGCGTGTGGAAATCCGCTTCTGAAAGGAGAACATGTTATTTGTACTCCATGCGAAGCAGAACTTCCGTTTACCAATTTCTACCTTGATGCAGACAATCCGGTTGCAAAACTCTTTTGGGGACGAGTATATATTCAAGCTGCTTTGGCATTAATGTATTTTCATAAAATGGGACGTATTCAGCATTTATTGCATCAACTAAAATATAATGGCAGACAGGAAATAGGAGTTAGATTGGGACAAATGATAGGACAACAAATACAAAAGTCACCTTACTTTAATGATTTAGATATAATTGTTCCCATTCCATTACATCCTAAAAGATTGCAGCAACGCGGATACAATCAGTCTGCCTGTATAGCCAATGGTATAGCCGATATTTTAAATATTCCCGTTGATGAAGTTCTGGTAACGAGAATAGTTGAAACATCTACTCAGACCAAAAAATCACGATTGGAGCGGTGGGATAATGTTTCGAATGTTTTTCAGATTAACAAGGAAATGGAGTATAAAGGGAAACACATTTTATTGGTAGATGATGTAATTACTACAGGTGCCACTATTGAAGCCTGTGCTCAATCTATTTTATCTATCCCTGATACTGAAGTAAGTATTGCTGCCATTGCCAAAGCATGACATTACCCTTTTATAGGTTAAATAGTCGTCCCTTAAAAACTTATTTTATACCAAACCGCTAACAAAAGAATGAAATGAATTTTGTCTCGTCAGCAAT
>CAYSIN010000059.1:0-18531 GCA_964431135.1 uncultured Bacteroidales bacterium | reverse complement strand
CACAAATTTACAAAAATATTGATTATCAATATATGGGTCAGGAGTTCTGAAATTATGCTTTAATACATAATGAATATTTTTCGGGTGTAAACAATTTTGGCGAAGAAACCTTTTACTTGCCTGCAACAACCATGTATATTAATAAATTTGGTTTTTTCAACTATTTGATTTAATTTTAAAAAAAATATTTTGCTTATGAAAACATCTGTAATTTTATTGCTGTTTTTTACTTTACAAGTAAACTTTTGTGTTTCGCAAAATACATGGACACAAAAAACTGATTTTGGTGGTCATGAAAGAGAAGCTGCGGTTGGTTTTTCAATAGGCTCAAAAGGTTACGCTGGGTTAGGTGTCTATTCTGTTTCCGGTAGCAGCGACTTCTATTATTGCAAAGACTTTTGGGAATACGACCCTGCAACAGACACATGGACGAAAAAAGCGGATTTTCCAGGTACGGAAAGAGATTTTGCTGTAGGCTTTTCAATAGGAAATAAAGGATACGTTGGTTTAGGTTATAGTTATAGTAATAGTCAACACTCAGAAACTTATTTTAAAGACTTTTGGGAATACGACCCTGCAACAGACACATGGACGAAAAAAGCGGATTTTCCAGGTACGGAAAGAGATTTTGCTGTAGGCTTTTCAATAGGAAATAAAGGATACGTTGGTTTAGGTTATAGTTATAGTAATAGTCAACACTCAGAAACTTATTTTAAAGACTTTTGGGAATACGACCCTGCTACCGATACATGGACTCAAAAAACAGATTTTCCCGGTCATGAAAGAAGAGACGCTGTAGGTTTTTCAATAGGCATTAAAGGTTATGCAGGCTTTGGTTATTATCATATAATAAATAATTATTATTGCAAAGATTTTTGGGAATACGACTCTGAAACCGATACATGGACACAAAAAGCAGATTTACCGGGAATGGAAAGATGCAGTGCCATTGGTTTTTCAATAGGAGCAAATGGCTATATAGGTACAGGATATACAGATGATTCTGTACAATTTAACGGACTTTTAAAAGATTTTTGGGAATATAATCCAATAACCGATATTTGGGTGCAAAAAGCGGATTTTGGCGGAATGGGAAGATGTCATGCCATTGGTTTTTCAATCGGCGCAAAGGGTTATATAGGTACAGGCTGCGGGGAAAATAACTTTAAAAAAGATTTGTGGGAATATGATACTCTTACAGATACTTGGACTCAAAAAGCAAATCTCCCTGATACCGAAAGGGTGGATGCTATCGGTTTTTCTATCGGCGCAAAAGGTTATATGGGTACGGGTTGTTTCAGTGAAATGGATAGTTTGGGATATTATTTTAAAGAATATCATTTTAAAGACTTCTTTGAATATTCACCGTTATTAAAAGTGAATGAAACAGGATTAAATGAAGACGGCATAAAAGTATATTCAGGAATAGCAGGTATGCTTACCATCATTTCGCCTGTATCACTAATAGAAGTGAATATATACAATGTTCTGGGAAAAAATCTTATACTTTATCGTCCTGATGTATTGCAAAATTCAGTAGAAATAAACGTATCCGATATAGGTACTGGCATTTATTTTGCAAAAATACAAACGGCAAACGGTGAAACAATATCGAAAAAATTAATTATAACTAACTAAATACATTATGAAAACATCTGTAATTTTATTGCTGTTTTTTACTTTACAAGTAAACTTTTGTGTTTCGCAAAATACATGGACACAAAAAACTAATTTTGGTGGTCATGAAAGATCTGGAGCAATTGGATTCTCAATTGGAAACAAGGGATACATTGGTTTAGGTAGTAGTATGTATGGTAATATTGATAGCCTGCAAAAAGATTTTTGGGAATATGACCCGGCAACCGATACATGGACAAAAAAAGCAGATTTTCCCGGAACCAATGGAAGCACTGTGGGTTTTTCTATAGGCAACAAAGGATATGTTGGTTTAGGTTATAATTCAAGTTCGGGAACTTTTTTAAAAGATTTTTGGGAATATGACCCTGCTACCGATACATGGACTCAAAAAACAGATTTTCCCGGTACTCAAAGAGGTAGTGCTATGGGTTTTTCAATAGGTACTAAAGGCTATGTTGGGTTGGGTTTTTTCTATTTATTAAATAATTATTATTACAAAGATTTTTGGGAGTATAACCCGGTAACCGATACCTGGACACAAAAAGCAGATTATAGTGGGAGAGGAAGAACTCGTGCTTTAGGTTTTTCCATTGGTAACAAAGGATATATTGGAACAGGAGCTGATACAAATGATAACATAATAAAAGATTTTTGGGAATATAACCCGGCAACTGATACATGGACACAAAAAGCGGATTTTTTTGAAACAAGAGCCGATGCTGTTGGGTTTTCAATTGGTTCAAAAGGATATGTTGGCACAGGAGTAAATACAAATAATATCTTAAAAAAAGATTTCTGGGAGTATGACCCTGTGATTGATGTATGGACTCAAAAAACTGATTTCCCTGATACTGCAAGAGTAAATGCTGTATGTTTTTCAATAGGTACAAAAGGTTATATAGGTACGGGTTTTTCGATTAGCATTATTGGTGATATTGCTACATCATACCAGTTCAAAGACTTCTGGGAATATTCGCCGGCATTAAATGTTAATGAATTATCACCAAACGACAACCATATAAAATTATACTACAATAAATCAAATATGCTTATCCTCATTTCGCCTGTATCACTAATAGAAGTGAATATATACAATGTTCTGGGGAAAAATCTTATACTTTATCGTCCTGATGTATTGCAAAATTCAGTAGAAATAAACGTATCCGGAATAGGCACAGGCGTTTATTTTGCAAAAATACAAACGGCAAACGGTGAAATAATATCGAAAAAATTCATTATAACTAACTAAAAATGATACATTATGAAAGAATCTGCAATTTTATTTCTGTTTTTTTGTGCTTCATTAATTTTAAAAGCACAGGTATATAATGGAACTAATGCCGAAAGCATTGTGACGGGCAGCCAAAAAGTATGGCTGAACGACAGTACGCATTCCATTAAATTTGTAAAACTTAAAAACGATTATACAGTCAATGCTTCGGAACAAACAACATGGCTTTCGCAAATTTTGCATTTACCTGCAGGCTTTTCCTTGGTATTATCGGGGACGGAAAAAGACACCATGAATTATAAGCACTACCGGTACCGTTTTAGTATAAACAACATCGGGGTGGCTGATTATATGTACATTGTTCATGTTTCGCACAACAAGGTTGTTTCGGCTAACGGCGATTTTACAGTAGGGAAAGTGTTAAATACAACACCTTCCGTTACTGAAACTCAGGCATTTCAATCTGCCATTAACTATTTTGGTGCACAAACATATTTGTGGCAGGTTGATTCAACTATAACAAGACCTGTAGGAGAACTTATCTATGTTCCTTTAAACGGCAATTTTGTTTTGTCTTATGGTTATACCATAAATTCAACGGAGCCTGTAAAATTTGAAAAAGTATTTGTTAATGCGGTTACGGATACTGTTATACGGAGTTATAACTGTATTATCTCAGATAATCAGCCGGGTACAGCCGTTACCAAATACAGCGGTACCAGAACCATTACTACAGACAGGGTAGTTGGGAGTCCGACTTATTACAAATTAGAGGAGTACAATATTGGTTACGGAGGACAAATGCAGGGCATTGAAACATGGAATATGCAGACAGCAACCTCTCCTTATTATTATACAGCAGTAAAATTTCAGGATGATGATAATTACTGGAACAATGTTAATCAAGCGCAGGATGAAGTCGCTACCGATGTACACTGGGGAGTGGAACGGGCGTATGATTATTTCTGGACGAAGTTTAACCGAAATTCGTGGGATGATGATGGAATGCTGGTTAAAAGTTATGTGCATTATGGAAAACGTTGTATATGATTCCATACATGTGTGATATGTCAATGAACGGGAATTCATGTGTTGATCCGTATCAGGGAATTACGTATGACCCGAATAATAATCTGAGCCAATTTGTTTTGCAGGTCAATGCTCAAATACTTGCAAATAATAATTTAATCAGCACGAACAATAATTTAATAGATGGGGGACAAACGCAGCAGTTGATTAACTTAATACACAACAATACTCCTAATGGCACGTTAAAAAACAAGTTGATGTCTGTTTCCCCTTATTTATCCGACGAAGTTCTATTAGCAGCACTGCTCGAAAAACCCACACCCTTGCCCAATGGTCATGTTAAACAAATTGTTATTGCCAATTCACCGGTTACAAATGAAGTAATGACTGCTGTTAATTCAATCGGTCTGCCTTCGGGTATTTTCAAACAGATTCAGGATGCCCAGCAAGGCGTTTCTGCCCGCAGGCATCTCGAAATGCAGACAAATGCTTTGAATGGAGAATCAAGGTTGATTGAAAACGAATTAGTGAATTTCTACTTGAAAACATCCGATGTTGAATCGGCAAAGCAATTTCTTGCAACTTCCTATAATCTTGAATCGCAGAAAAAACTCTCCGATATCCTTTATAAAAATGAAGATTATACCGAGTGCCGTACTGTAGTGAATAATCTGAATTCTTATCAGAACGTAGATAACCAGAACGAAATACAAAATTATTCACTTTTGTTAAATTGCCTGTTAGACTTGGCTGACCAGGGAAAATCCATTTATGAATTATCCCCATCACAGGAACAAACCATTAGAAATGTTGCCTCCTTGAACACTCAGGCAGCATTAAAAGCTCAGGTAATTCTTAATGCAGTTTATGGCGATGAATTCGATCATCCTATTTTGAAGAAACACCTCCAAACAAAAAATCAAAAATTGCAGAATGAACAGCCAGTTATTAACTGTGTAGTTCTATATCCTAATCCAACAAATGGAAATATTACAATTGAGACCAGTTCATCATTATTTGGCATTGTTTTAACTTTTGAATTAAGGGATGCACTTGGACAAATAGTTATAAAAACAAGTTTTATATCGGATGGGAAAAATGAAATATCCTTACAATCATTTTTTGCCGGCATTTATTTATATCGAATCATAGAAAATGACGGCAATACTATAACCGAGGATAAACTAATTATTTCTAAGTAATATGAGTCTATTTAGAAGTAATATAATGCTTATTAGAGCCGTAAGAAATATGATATTATTGGGTATATTAGTGAATTTTAATATTAGTATATTCGGACAGGTGGCATTTAATAAGCATTTTGATGCCGACTCAACTTTAGATGCTTCATTTTGCTGCTTTCAAACTTTGGACGAAGGATATATTAATGCCGGTACATGGTATAATCCATCGTTTGGAATAGGCGGTGCCTTTATAATAAGGACAAACTGTATAGGTGATACTATATGGAAAAAGGTTTATGACCTTAGTTCAACAGGTGCTGAAGGTTTTGAATCTGGTTTAGAATTACCTGATGGGAACTATATTATATGTGGTTATTTACAAGATACTGTTCAATTAACAGGGAATGCCTTTCTATCAAAAATCAACTATAAAGGAGAAATAATATGGTTAAAAACGTATGGGGGGGCTATAAATGAATCGGCCAAAATGGTTAAAAGTACACCTGACAATGGATTTATTTTTTCTGGTTATTCTTCTTCGTACACTAATGGTGGAAATGATTATTACCTTGTAAAAACGGATTCTGAGGGGAATTTGCAATGGCAAAAACATTACGGAGGCGTTAATGATGAAGTAGCATACTCAATTGATTTTACTAAAGACGGCGGATATATATTAGGAGGTAAAACTAACAGTTACGGCTTTGGTGGAGTTGACTTGTTTATGATAAAAGTTGATGCGAACGGTGATTCTTTATGGCAAAAAACATTCGGTACTACAGGTGACGATTATTCTGAAACTGTAATATCTACTTTAGATTCAGGTTATGTTATGGTGGGTGGTACTGCTGATTCCTATGGCAGCTACGATGCTTATATGATAAAAACTGATTCGCTTGGAAATAAGTTATGGGATAAGGTTTATGGAAAAACTTCAAATTATGAAATGCTAAAGTATGTCATTCAATTACCTGATAGTTCATATACACTCTCTGGTAGTTATTGGCCTGATAATACTTTAAAATATCAGGGCTGGCTTGTTAAAACAAACAAGTACGGTGACAGTCTCTGGTGTAAAACCTACGGAAATTCCGGTGTAAGCGATTATATCTACGAAATGTGTAAAACTTCCGATGGTGGTTATGCTTTGGCTGGCCAGTATAACCGTATAGGACCACCGTACCAGGACATGTGGCTTATAAAAACCGACAGCCTCGGTTGCGATAGTGCAATATGTAATTTCGGGTGTAATGCTTGTGTATATATACAACCCCGGATATGGGTTAGTACCACTCAATCATGTTACCCACAAACTACGTTTTCATTTCGTGACACCAGCGATTTTGCAACTTCGTGGTTCTGGGATTTTGGAGATATGGCAACCTCAACAGAAAAAGACCCGGTACATACTTATGCATCAGCAGGCACATTCACAATAAAACATATTGCTTATTATAGTAATTGTTCGGATTCTACGGAGATAATAATAAATATTATGCATCCAGATTCTACAGAAGTTTTTCCTTCCATTTGTCAGGGACAGTCGTATTACGCAGGGGGCGATTACCAGACAGCTCAGGGTGCGTATTACGATACGCTGCAAAATCAGGCAGGTTGCGACAGCATCATTATTACAAATCTGACAGTTAATCCCATTCCGGTTACCCCGGTAATTACTGTTCAATCCGATACATTGTTTTCAAGCAGTCCTGCTGGGAATCAATGGTACAATCAAAACGGATTGATACCCGGTGCTACCGATAGCATATACATTCTGACGGATACGCTGAACAATGATTTTTATGTTATGGTAGAAATCAACGGATGTTTTTCAGATACATCAAATATGTTGCATTTGAATTGGACATATTATAATATCATGCAAGCAAATAGTTTTATAGAGATATTTCCAAACCCTGCAAAAGATGAGATTGTAATAGATTTACATTTTGCTTCTGAAAAGTTAACACAAATAGCAATAACCGACTTGTACGGTAAAGAAGTTATTCCAATGGTAGAAGAGAACATTCACCATGAAAAGAAGATTGTTAACATTAGTAACTTGCAACCTTCCATGTATATGGTAAAAGTGAAAACGCCTGAAACAATGTTTGTAAAGAAAATTATTGTTATTCGCTAAATAGTTTAAGCCATGAGAAAGTTAATTTTTTTATTACTGTTATTTTTGTTAATGTTTGATAATAATTCTTACCTTTGCACCATTAATTTAAAATAAAAAAAACGGAGGAATTATGAACAGATTATCAAATAAAGTTGCTATTGTAACAGGGGCTGCCAGAGGTATGGGCAGAGAAGAAGCCAGATTATTTGCCAAAGAAGGCGCTAAAGTAGTCGTAGCGGACATTATTGAAAATGAAGCCGAAGAGGTTGCCAAAGAAATTATTAAGAACGGCGGCGAAGCCATGCCTTTTAAACTGGATGTATCCAAAGCAAAGAACTGGGAAAAAATGGTAGAAGAAGTTACCAAAAAATGGGGGAAAATAGATGTGTTGGTAAACAATGCCGGAATACTTAGCCTGGCAGGCATAGAAGATACTACCGAAGATGAATGGGACAAGGTAATGTCTATTAATGCCAAAAGTAATTTTTTAGGCATTAAATATGTTTTACCCGTGATGAAAAAATCTTCCAAAGGTTCCATCATCAATATTTCTTCTATTTATGGACTTATTGGTTCGGGTGCTGCCGTGGCTTACCACGCTTCCAAAGGAGCAGTTCGCTTGCTAACCAAAACGGTTGCCGCTGAATTGGCAAAATATAACATTAGAGTTAATTCCATTCATCCGGGTGTCATCAGAACTTCCATGACAGATGAACTTTTAAAAGACCCTGCCAATACTAAAAGTCTTTTAGGTACCACTATTTTGGGAAGACCTGCTGAAGCCATTGAAGTAGCCAACGGTGCCTTATTCCTTGCTTCAGACGAATCGTCTTTTATGACGGGTTCTGAATTAGTAATAGATGGCGGTTATACGGCATTATGATTTTTCTGAAATAAAAAATCTCTTTATAGAGGTATTACCAATCAATATTCATTTTATTGGCTTCATCTAGTTTAGAAGGGGTTCCAACATCTATCCAGTAAGAAGTCTGGTCAATAAAGGCTTTAATTTTATAAAAGGCGCACAATTTTATATACACATCGGTAATAGAAAACGCGTCACCGTACGAGTGTAACAGCGACAGCATTTCGGCATTAATAACCTGAATGCCACTAAACGCATACGGATTGAGCCGTTGTAGTTGCGTATTGCTCAAACGAATTTCATTGTTCTGCATATTCTTCCATCCACATAAGTCAGCGTGCTCATTAAATAAAAAATAGCGATTGGTCTTTCGGCTGCGTACCACTAACGTTGCCAGAGCATTTTCTTTTTGATGAAATGCGATAAGTTCGTTATAATTCAAATCGCTGATTATATCTACATTGCAGGCTATAAAAAAAGGTTCGTTCTCAAAAAAGGAAGTAACTTTTTTCAGTCCACCCCCTGTCTCTAAAAGTTTATTTCGTTCGTCCGATATAAAAATGTTCATTCCTGAAACAGGTTTATTTTCAATAAAACGAATTATCTGGTCGGCATGATGATGGACATTAATTGCCACATCAACGATACCGTATTTTTTTAAATGATTCAGTGAATGTTCTAAAAGCGTTTTTCCATTGACTTTTACTAATGCCTTGGGTACAGTGTCGGTAATTGGTTTTAAACGAGAGCCAAGCCCCGCTGCGAAAATAATTGCCTTTGCCATCTTAATTTTTTATCCAATTGGTTTGGTTAGTATGTTTTATTTCTACGTGAATAGTATAAGTTAAAGACAAATATGCCGCCAGCATTTCGGCACAATACACCGAGCGATGCTGTCCACCCGTACATCCAAAATTTACTAACAAATGAGTAAAGCCGCGTTCTATATAATTTTCTATGCTGAGGCTTACCAATTGATACACGCACTCCATAAACGTGCCTACTTGTGGAAACTGTTGCATATACTTTTTTATAGGTGAATCGATACCTGCATGAAATTTTAGTTCTTCTACTTTGGCTGGATTGGGCAATGCACGGCAATCAAACACAAAACCACCATCATTTCCAGATGTGTCTTTGGGAATGCCGTTTTTGTATGAAAAACTGGTTATGGTTACCGTTAATTTTTCTGAAGATTTTTTTATCAAATACGATTGCAAATCTGCATTTGTCGGCAATTTTTCTAACACGTCGCATAAATAGGGACAAATATTTTTTAGTGATGATGTTTGAAGCAGTATGGATACATTTTTCAATGCCAAGGGTATGCTTTGAATAAAATGTTGCTTACGTTCATAAATACCCCGATATCCGTATGCTCCCAATGCCTGCAATATTCGCAGCAAAACAAAACCATGAAAATAATCGAAAAATGTATTTTTCTCCAAGTTTACTATTGAAGATAATTTTGAAAAATAATATAAACATAATTCATCACGCAATTCCTGACTTAGATTGGCTTTAGCATCGTACAACAACGAAGCCACATCATAAAAAACAGGACCTTTTCTGCCACCCTGAAAATCGATATAGTATAGTTTTTCTTTGTTAACCATGATATTGCGCGACTGAAAATCACGATACATAAAATAAGAATTGGCTGCGGTAGAAAGAAAATCTGTTAAACTCCGAAAATCATCTTCCAGTTTCTGTTCGTTGAATGCTGCATGAATCAATTTTAAAAACATGTATTTAAAATAATTCAAATCCCATTGAATAGATTTACTGTCAAAGGACGGAACAGGATAACAGCGAGAAAAGTCAAGCCCTTTTTGAGACGATAATTGAAACCGCAGTAAATCATCCAACACTTGTTTATAATAGGAAATGTTTTTCTTGCTTATAGCCTTGTTTGTTTTTATATCATTTTCTACCAACGAAAATAATGTTACCTCACCTAAATCCTCCTGTAAATAAATTTCCTTATGATTATCTATGGATAGCACTTTGGGAACAGGCAAATTATTTTTTAGAAAAAAATTGCTTAAATAAAAAAATGCATCATTTTCCAATAAATCAGCGTTGTAAGTAGCAATAAAAGAACTGTTATTTACCAATACACGATAATACAAACGATTGGAACCACTCAAAGGCAGTTGATTTATTTGCATGTCCGAGGTTCCCGAAGTTTTTTCGACTAAGCGACGTATGCCATCAACAACGTGATTATTCATGAATGGATGTATGAATTTTAAGCAGAATTTTTAATAAATTTTCCATTTTATCCAATGGCAGCATATTGGCACCATCCGAAAGCGCTTTGTGTGGTTCTGGATGTGTTTCTATAAAAAGCCCATCAGCACCAACGGCAATACCGGCTTTTGCTATCTCAGGAATAAATTCTGGTAAGCCACCCGTTTCGCCTGTTTGTCTGTTAGGCTGTTGCAGCGAATGAGTGCAATCCAGAACTACTGGATAACCCAGACGTTTCATAATAGGTATGGAGCGAAAATCAACAACCAAATCGCCATAGCCAAATGTTGTTCCGCGTTCTGTTAGCAATACCTGAGAGTTCCCTGTTGATTTAATTTTATTGGCGGCAAACTCCATGCTTTGTGGTGATAAAAACTGACCTTTTTTAATATTTACTGGAAGTTGGGTTTTGCCAGCAGCCAACAAAATATCCGTCTGACGACATAAAAAAGCAGGTATTTGTAACATATCTACATACTTAGATGCATCAGCCGCTTCCTCGGGCAAGTGAACATCTGTAATAATGGGAACGTTTAATGTTTCTTTTATTTTTTTTAATATTTGTAATGCTTTCGTATCGCCTATCCCCGCAAACGATTGAATACTGGAACGGTTGGCTTTTCGATACGATGCTTTAAATACAAACGGTATTTCAAGACGTTCGCATAACATTTTCAACACTATGGCTGTGTGCATAGTTATTTCTTCATTCTCAACAACACAGGGACCTGCGATTAAAAAAAAATGCTTCCCCGATAACAAAGTTTGATACAGCGACATGTTTTTTTGCAAACATACACGAAATTTTTTAATTACACAAAACGGGATAAAAATTACTGCGTTGGAATTCAATCCGTAACTTTTCTCATTTTACGTAATAGGAATTTCCAACTTTTGTTAGTTGGCTTTGGTTAATGCCGACAGACTAACAGTTTTAAAACAAAAGCGAAGCGTATTGTTTTAATGAACTTGTCAGCAAGTCGGTATTACCTTCCAAACCTTCAAAGTGTTGCTTAACTTTTTTACAGGCTAAACCTTGAGGGTTTTCCTTCCTATTTATCCTCATTGATATGTCTTAGCACTTACAGCCTTTGGAGTCCAATTTTCTAAAAAATGAACCACTTTGGTAGTATCGTAACCTTTACCTTTTTCCAGTAAACCCGAATCTTGTGTATGAATACGTTTCCCTGTCTTATCCAATATTACCAGTACCGGAAACCCAAATCGCTGAGGATAATCCAACTTCGCCATAGCAGCAAGATTTTTATTTTCCTTACTGTAGTTTAATGGAATATAGATATAATTCTGTTGAATAATGGAATCTGTTTTTGGAACATCCTTGCAAAAGCGATGAAACATTATACACCATGGACACCAGTTTCCACCTACCTGGATTAATACGTGTTTGTTTTCTTTTTTTGCCAAAGCAACCGATTCGTTTATCTGCTTAACGCCATCAAGCGATGAATTATAAAATGCTGCTTCTTGCGAAAAAGCATGACTACTCGAAAGACAAAGCGACAAAACAACGAAAAAAACAACACTTCTACTCATAACACATTTATTGAATTATTATATAATCTGGATTATCCAATCGGAAAGAATGATTTTTCAAAAACGATACAGGCATATATATCCGTTTACCAAACTGATAAAGTTCTATTTCTTTTTCATATAACTTTTTATAGTCGTATAAAAGTGTAACCTGCGTCTTTTGAGGCATTCGATAAGTAAATGCATTTACTTGTTTTGCCTTTTGATATTTCAAGAGCATTTTGGAATAGGGCAACCATGCGTCGTTTAGGTTTACAGAAAGCACTATGGGTTTTGCATCTTTGGTAACCGAATCTATGGTCAAGCCACTTTTCTTTCCAAAATAGGCAACCATGTAATTTTTTTGATAGGGATTGGTCGGTTCCAGTTCGATATAAAATGTTTGATACGATTCAAAATACTTGCCCACAAACAACGATAGATATTTTTCTTCTTGAGCATTCAATTCATTGGCTATAGACGTAGCCGCTTCACCCTGTGGTAACATTTCATAATCGCCCGAAAACAAATCATACCTGCGTTGCCGCAAATCCATTATAAGTTCGGCTGCTTCTTTGGCTTTTTCCTCCATAGTCATTGCCTCACTCACTTTTTTGGTTACGGGCACACGCACCCAGTTGGTATCTATTCTAATTTGTTTGTATGTAGTGTCTGTCCGTTCTTTTATAAAACCCGTTTTGGACATTTCCAGATACATATCATCCGACAACGATTTATAATTATTTACATAACTGATGTCCGTTGAATATGGCGTATTCGTTATTTCTTCTTTTGGGCAATTGACCGATAATATTACTCCATCACTGCGTTGAACGATTGATTTCCATGGCAATCTATTTTTATATTGAACCACATATACATGTCCCGAATCGGCTTTCAATAGGGAGTTAATAGAAATATTTTCAAAATAATAATTGGTATAATTGTTGGTATCTGCCTGTTCTATTCCCAAATACTTTTCGGCAAATGAACTATAAGGACCAGGAACAAATATGATTTTTTTTACAGTAATCTCTATCCCTATAACGGTTTTAGGTAACGTATAAACATACGTATTTTTATTTATTTTTTTTATCTGCGATACATGATTTATCCTTACACTAGTACAGGCTGATAAAAAAATAAATATTAATACAGATAATTTACGCATATCATTTTTTTACAAAAATACGCTATTTTTTTTAATTTTACTTTATACATAACTAAACCTGCATTAAAATTCTTGTTAGCAAGTCGGTATTAGTGTTTGACGATATCGTATTACGGCTCAATTTTTTTCTTGGCAGTTATAAGTACTTTACGTACCTTTGTGGGTTAAAACATTTTTTGTTTTCATGAAACCGTTATTTTCCATTATCTCCGAAAATTATAAAAAAATTGTCATCATTATTCTGTTTATCATTGCCTCTTTACTCATCTTATTAATTATTCCTCATCAAACACGGTTTAAATATGAATATCAAAAAGGAAAGCCATGGACCTATAAAACGTTGATATCTCCCATTGATTTTCCCATCATTAAAACGAAAAGCGATATTGATAAGGAAAGAGACAGCATTCGTAAAAATACGCCGCTCTATTTTGACCGTAACGATATGTTTTTTTTGAAAACGGTTGAAATTCTGAAAAAAGAACTTCCTCAACTGTTCATTTCACCTAAAATAGATACTGCCAGCGATACTTACAAAAATGTTCTCAGTGGCTGTATTCAAATAGTTAAAGAGTTGTATTATAACCCCGGCATTGCCGAATTTCCCGACAGTTTATTAAAAAAACCTTCCTTTACCTTGATATATGTTCAAAACGATTCGTCCACCGAAGAGGAATTTACTTATTCCTTTATTACACCCAAAGAAGCCCTGAACGAATTCAAACATAAAATCTATCAGAAATATACGGGTATTCTTGACTTATCCAAATCCGATTTATTACCCAATTATTTTACTGCCAATATTATTTATAACAAAGAACTGTCCGAGCAAATTCAAAATCAACTGATAAACAATATATCGTTAACGTATGGATTGGTTCAAAAAGGCGAAAAAATTATTTCTACCGGTGAAATCGTTTCCAAAGACAAGTTCATTTTATTGGAATCGTTGCAACATGAATATCAGAAAAACGTTTACAATCCATCGTTAATATTGGGACAATTGCTAACTATTTTGTTTGGCATGCTCATGATTTATTTGTTTTTGTATCATTATCGAAAAGATATTCTTTCTCATCTCACCAAAACTTCGTTTATATTAAGTTTGATGATAATTTTTATTCTTATTGCCAAATTGGTTTCTACCTGGGATGCCGTGAGTCTGTACTTGGTTCCGTTTGCCTTACTGCCCATTATTATACACTCATTTTACGATTCCAGACTGGCATTATTTATTCATAACATTACCATTTTAATTATCTCCTATTTTCTTCCCAACAGTTTTGAATTTTTATTCATGCAGTTTATGGTGGGCGTTACATCCATTTTTGCTTTGACCAATGTACGCCGTCGTGGTCAATTGTTTTTAGCCGCCATATTCATTTTCCTTACCTATAGCATTATTTATTTCGGTATAGCCATTGTTCAATCAGAAAATATTAAAGAAATAGAATGGAACAATTTTGCATGGTTTGCCGGTAATGCATTGATGGTATTGGCAGCCTATCCTTTAATCTATATCTTTGAAAAACTGTTTGGTTTTTTATCTGATGTTACCTTATTGGAATTATCGGATTCAAATCAGCCATTATTAAGGCTTTTGGCAGAAAAAGCACCGGGTACATTTCAACATTCGTTGCAGGTAGCCAATCTGACCGAAGAAATTATTTTAAAAATTGGCGGTAATCCACTATTAGCCCGCACCGGTGCTTTATATCACGATATTGGGAAAATTGAACTTCCACAGTATTTCATCGAAAACCAGTATCACATAGCCAATCCACATAAAGATTTAATGATTGACAAAAGCATCGAAATTATTGCCGGACATATTACCTATGGTGTAAAACTGGCAGAAAAATTTAAACTACCTAAACCTATTATTGAGTTTATCTATACACATCATGGAACATCCACCATGTTATATTTTTATAAAACCTACCAACTAAGCCATCCCGGTGAAATTATCAATCAAGACATGTTTCGCTATAAAGGACAAATACCTCAAACCAAAGAAACGGCTGTATTGATGATTACCGATGCGGTAGAAGCGGCTTCTCATAGCCTCAAAGATTTCAGCGACGAATCGCTCAGTAAAATGGTTGACCACATTGTAGATTCCAAATTGGAAGAGCATCAGTTTGATGAAGCACCTATTACTATTAAAAATATTACAGAGACCAAGGAAATATTAAAAAAACGCTTACGCAATATCTATCATAACCGGGTTTCCTATCCTGAATAAACTTTACATTCATCGAATTGCAAGATAACCTGCATTACTCATCCATAAAAAATAATACAGAATGTATAAAACATTAAAAAAGATTTTATTTTATTTTGATTTTTGCTAAAAAACTTGTACGTTTGCACCCTGAATTTTAAAAAGGTATATTAATATATTTTAAACTTGTAAACACATGCAAAATAAAGGATTTATTAGATTTTTTGCGATTGCATTGGCATTAGCCTGTCTTTTTCAATTATCGTTTACTTTCGTTTCTCAAAGAATACAAAGTAAAGCCAAAAAATATGCACAAGGTGATGCTAACAAGGAATTAAGATACTTGGATTCCATTGCCAACGAACCGGTTTATAATTTTCTTTGGTTAAAAAAATACACCTTCCGCGAGTGTCAGGAAAAAGAACTCAACTTTGGTCTTGACTTAAAAGGCGGTATGAATGTAACGCTGGAAGTATCGGTAGCGGATGTTGTTCGTTCTTTGGCGCATTTTACCAACGATTCTACTTTCAACAAAGCCATAGCCAAAGCAAAAGAATTGCAAAAAAACAGTGGTGAAGATTTTATTACTCTCTTTGGTAAGGCATTTCAGCAAATTGACCCCAACGCCAGACTGGCTGCTTTTTTTATTTCCAAAGATTTGAAAATAGATTTTAATACACCCAACGAAGAAGTATTAAACATTATTCGCAAAGAAGCCGACGGTGCTATCAGCAATTCATTTAATGTATTGCGTAACCGTATAGACCGCTTTGGTGTAATACAGCCAAACATTCAAAAAATTGCCACTACCGGTCGTATATTAATTGAATTACCCGGCGTAAAAGACCCAGAACGTGTTCGTAAACTTATTCAGGGAACCGCCAATCTTGAATTCTGGCAAACGTATGAAAATGCCGAAGTGTATCCCATGCTCGAAAAAGCAAACAGTATATTAGCCGAATTACTCAAAAATAAAGGCGAACAAAAAGATACTGTTTCAAAAGTTATTACCGATTCTACAAAAACAGCAAGCGATACTACAAAAAATTCGTTGCTCGAAACCATTAAAAGCCAAAAAGATACAACAACTAAAATAACACCTGGCGACAATACCCCCGAGCAGTTTAAACAGAACAATCCTCTGTTCAGTGTTCTGTATCCCAGTGTTGATAATGAAAAGAAATTAGCCAATGGTGCTGCTGTTGGATTGGTACTTGGCAAAGATACAGCAACGGTTAATAAATATCTTGCCATGAAACAAGTCAAGGCATTGTTTCCCATTAACTTAAAATTTTATTGGTCGTACAAACCATTGCCAAAAACAGAAATATATCAACTTATTGCCATTAAAATTGACCCGCGTACCAACAAGGCACCACTGGACGGCTCTGTTATTACCAACGCACGCGTTGATTTTAGCAACATGACCAACGAACCCGAAGTATCTATGTCGATGAACGGAGAAGGTGCTAAGGAATGGGCACGCCTGACACGTGACAATATTGGTCGTCAAATAGCCATTGTACTTGATAATTATGTATATTCTTTCCCTGTTGTTCGCCAGGAAATTAAAGGAGGAAATTCTTCCATTTCGGGTGGTTTCACCTTAGAAGAAGCCACCGACCTTGCCAACGTATTGCAATCGGGAAAACTTTCTGCACCCGCTGTTATTATTGAAGAAGCCATAGTCGGTCCAACACTGGGTAAGGAAAATATCAATGCCAGTTTAATTTCATTTATTTTAGCCTTTTTGCTTGTATTGATTTACATGGTTTTCTTTTATGGTAAACCTGGTTTAATTGCCGATATAGCTTTGGCTACCAATGTCTTTTTCCTGATTGGCGTATTGGTTTCGCTGGGGGCAGTACTCACACTGCCCGGTATGGCGGGTATTGTATTAACATTAGGTATGGCGGTAGATGCCAACGTGATTATTTATGAACGTACTCGTGAAGAATTAAAGGCAGGCAAAGGCATTAAACTTGCTGTCGCCGATGGATATAAAAATGCTTATTCTGCTATTATAGATGGAAACGTAACAACATTAATAGTGGGTGTTATTCTGTATTTCTTTGGCAGTGGTCCTATTCAAGGTTTTGCTACTACCCTCATCATTGGTATTTTGACTTCTTTATTTACTGCTATTTTTATATCCCGGTTAATTTTTGAATTTGGCTTTAATAAAAATTGGAACTTTGTTTTTGATACCAAAATTACGCGTAACTGGATGGATAATACAAAAATAAATTTTATTAAATTACGTAAACCTGCCTATATATTTTCTTCGTGTGTAATTATTTTAGGTTTTATCAGTTTGTTTACTAAAGGATTAAACTGGAGTGTGGATTTTACAGGTGGAAGAACCTATGTCGTACGCGTTGACCAGGATGTAAGGGTAAATGATGTTCGTTCTTCTTTGACAAAAGCATTTGACGGTGATGCCCCCGAAGTTAAAACATTTGGCAGTAACAACCAGATACGGATTACTACCAAATATTTGATAAAAGAAAATAATACCGATAGTCTTGTAACTCGAAAACTTTATTTAGGACTTAAGCCACTTTATAAAAAAGATATCACTTTTGCAGATTTTAGCAGTGCAAGTAATATTAGTAATTTGGGGATAATGAGTTCAAGCAAGGTTGGACCTACCATAGCCGACGATATAAAAGTGGGTGCTATTATTTCTATTATTTTGGCATTATTAGGAATTTCATTATATATTACCATACGGTTCCGTAAATGGCAATGGGGTATTGGTGCCGCAGCTTCACTATTTCATGATACCATGTTTGTTATTGCTTTCTTTTCTATTTTTAACGGTATTATGCCTTTCAATCTTGATGTGGACCAATCGTTCATTGCGGCTATTTTAACAATTATTGGTTATTCCATTAACGATACCGTAATTATTTTTGATAGAATTCGTGAATATGGTAAAATACATCCCCGTTGGGATATGGCAGTATCTATTAATGCCGCTATTAATTCAACGTTGCGGCGTACTATCAACACGTGCGGTACAACCTTAATCGTATTAATCGTCATATTTATTTTTGGCGGTACAGTATTGAAGGGATTTATTTTTGCTTTACTTATAGGTATTGGCATAGGAACCTATTCATCTGTATTTATTGCAACTCCTGTTGCTTACGATATTCTTAGAAGAAAGCAAAAAAATGTTATTGTTTCTGAATCATAATAATGATACAAAGTAACTATTCATCCCCTCTCGTCATTGCGAGCGTAGCGAAGCAATCTCACCATGCAGCCACTTCTTC
>CAYSIN010000058.1:0-18696 GCA_964431135.1 uncultured Bacteroidales bacterium | reverse complement strand
GTATTAAAGGAGGTTCAAGAAAAAAGAAAATGGATATTATAAATGCCTTTAATCCGGAATGGAAAGATTTATATGAAGAAGTGGCTGCATGGTGAGATTGCTTCGCTACGCTCGCAATGACGAGAGGGAGTGAATAGTTACAATTTTAGTTAAAAATTCTATAATCAAATAATCTGTTTAAAAACATTTTTTGTTTTTGAAATTAAATCTAATTTTGGCAATGAAAAAAAGTAAAATTCAAATTAAAAAATAATGCTATGGCAAAAGTAAAAGGCGCAATCGTAGTGGATGTAGAAAGGTGTAAAGGATGCAGTGTTTGCATACCTTCTTGTCCGCAAGATGTCATTGATATGGCAAAAGAAGTTAATGGTAAAGGTTATCATTATGCTTATATGAAAAATCCCGAAGAATGTACAGGTTGTATTAATTGTGGTATTGTATGTCCTGATGGAGTAATAACCGTTTATCGTGTAAAAAGTGAAGTTTAAATAATTTTAAAAAAAATATAACTATGGGCGAATTAAAATTAATGAAAGGCAATGAAGCATTTGCCGAAGCATGTATTCGTGCTGGTGCCGATGCCTATTTTGGATATCCTATCACTCCACAATCGGAAGTTTTAGAATATTTAATGGCTCAAAAGCCATACGAAACAACAGGGATGGTGGTACTTCAAGCAGAGAGTGAAGTAGCAGCCATTAATATGTGTTATGGTGCTGGCGGTGCCGGTTTTCTTGCTGTAATATCCTCTTCCAGTCCCGGTATTAGTTTGATGCAGGAAGGGGTTTCGTACATGGCAGGTGCAGAATTACCATTATTAATTGCCAATATTGTTCGTGGCGGTCCCGGGCTGGGCGATATTCAACCTTCACAGGGAGATTATTTTCAAGCCACCAAAGGCGGTGGACATGGCGATTACAAACTTTTAGTACTGGCACCTTCCTCTGTTCAAGAAATGTCGGACTTTGTACCTGTGGCTATGGATTTGGCGTATAAATACAGAACTCCAATAATGATATTAAGCGACGGTGCTATAGGTCAAATGATGGAAAAAGTAGAACTTTTTGAGCCGAGAAAACGCCGTACATTAAAAGAAATTGAAAAACAATGTCCATGGGCGACTACTGGAAAGAAACCTAATCGTGAACGCAATATTATTACTTCCTTAGACCTTGACCCGTTTAAACTTGAAAAACATGTTCTGCATTTAAAAGATAAATTTGATAAGATGCAAGAGGAAGTCCGATTTGAAGAAATTCAAACCAAAGACGCAGAATACTTGTTAGTTGCTTATGGAACAAGTGCACGCGTTTGCCAAAAGGCTGTTGACTTAGCCAGAATTGAAGGCATTAAACTTGGTTTATTGCGTCCTATAACATTATATCCATTTCCATCCAAACGTCTTGGCGAATTAGCCAAACAGGTTAAAGGCATGTTATCGGTTGAAATGAGTTTGGGACAAATGGTAGAAGATGTTAAACTGGCTGTAAATGGTAAAGTACCTGTTGAGCATTTTGGACGTACAGGGGGTATTATTCATACGCCCACCGAAGTTATAAACGCATTAAAAAAATCATTCATAAATAAATAGGAGATATTTGTATGGAAATAAATGATATTATTAAACCTGAAAATCTGGTTTACAAAAAAAGTTCTCTGTTAACTAATAATGTTTTTTCCTATTGTCCAGGTTGTGGTCATGGAACTACGCACCGCCTTATTATGGAAGTAGTAGAAGAAATGAATATTCAGGAAGATACTGTTGGAGTAGCACCGGTAGGCTGTGCCGTTTTGGCTTACGAGTTTTTAGACATTGACATGCAACAGGCTGCACACGGAAGGGCACCGGCTTTGGCAACAGCATTAAAGCGTCTCATGCCTGATAAATTTATTTTTACCTATCAAGGCGATGGCGATTTGGCTGCTATTGGAACAGCAGAAACCATTCATGCTTGCAATAGAGGAGAAAATATAATCATGATTTTTGTAAATAATGGAATATATGGAATGACAGGTGGTCAAATGGCACCCACTACCCTGCCGGGTATGAAAGCATCAACAGCCCCTTATGGTCGTGATGTAAAAATTATGGGAAATCCATTAAAAATGACTGAACTTATAGCACAATTACCCGGTACATATTATGTAACCCGTCAATCAGTGCATACGCCTTCAGCAGTGAGAAAAGCAAAAAAAGCCATTCGCAATGCCTTTGAATATTCCAAATTAAATAGGGGAACCTGCTTTATCGAGATTGTTTCCAATTGCAATTCTGGATGGAAAATGCAGCCCGTAGAAGCCAACCAATGGATGGAAGATAACATGTTTCCCTTTTATCCCATAGGTGATATTAAAGTACCTAAAACAGAAAAAGTGTAATTTTAAAATTTAATGCTATGACAGAAGAAATTATTATAGCCGGCTTTGGAGGACAAGGCGTTCTCTCTATGGGTAAAATATTAGCCTATTCCGGCGTTATGCAAAAAATGGAAGTTAGTTGGATGCCTTCTTATGGTCCAGAAATGCGAGGCGGTACAGCAAATGTTACGGTTATTCTGAGCAATGAACGGATTAGTTCGCCTATTGTTAACGAATACGATACAGCTATTATTCTAAACCAGCAATCCATGGACAAGTTTGAAAAAACAGTAAAACCCGGCGGTACACTTTTATATGACCCCAATGGTATTACACGTCATCCCGAAAGAACAGATATTAAAATATACAGTATTGACGCTACCGACGAAGCCGCTAAAATGGGTAATACTAAAATATTTAATATGATTGTGTTGGGCGGATTTCTAAAAATAAAGCCCATTGTTGATTTGGATAATGTGATTAAAGGACTCGAAAAATCATTACCAAAACGTCATCACAATCTTATTCCAGAAAACAAACAAGCCCTTGTTAAGGGAATGGAGATACTAAAAAATAATTAGAATTTTACTACCTTTGTGCCCACTAATTTATTAGTGGTTCTTTTTATATCATTATTTAATTAATTTAGGAGTTATGCATAGTAACGAATTAATATTCTTTTCTATTTTTTTGATATTTATTTTTACCGTACTGTTTATTGATTTGGGAATTTTTGATAAACACAGTCATAAAGTAAAACTGAAAGAATCGCTTATATGGACGTTAATTTGGATAAGTTTTGCCATTGGTTTTTTTATATTCTTACGATTTGGTGGACATTTGCTTCATGGAATAGATTCATTACAAATGCTTCAGCAAAAAATTGCAGAAAATTCGCATCCCATAAATATTGATGGTTTGAATTTTGACCAAGCTATTCACTTGTATAATGCCAATTTATCATTAGAATATATTACGGGTTATTTAATCGAATACACATTGTCTATTGACAACATCTTTGTAATGCTCATGATTTTTTTCAGTTTCAATGTAAAGGAGATTCATTATAAACGCGTTTTATTTTGGGGCATATTGGGGGCTATTGTTTTCCGGTTCATTTTTATCTTTATCAGTTCCGCCTTAATTCATAAATTTAGTTGGATGTTTTATCTGTTCGGTGCTATTCTATTGTATTCTGGCATTAAAATGTTTATCAATAGAAACAAGGAAGAAAAAATTGATGTACAAAAGCACCCCATAGTAAAATTTGCTTCAAAATATTTTAAACTGTTCCCACGTTTTGTAGGTGAGAATTTTTTTATTAAGAAAAATAAAAAATTATATATCACTCCGTTGTTTTTAGTGTTGCTGATTATTGAATTTAGCGATATCATTTTTGCTTTCGATTCGGTACCTGCTATTTTTTCAGTTACCAAAGACCCGTTTATTGTTTTCTTTTCAAATATATTTGCCATTCTGGGTTTACGCTCCTTATTCTTTTTAGTAGTTCATATTATCAACATATTCCGTTTCTTAAAAGTGGGCATTTCATTTCTTTTAGTCTTTATTGGTTTTAAACTTATTTTCCATTCATGGCTTGATAATATTGGCTTTACTGTACAACATTCACTATATATTGTATTGGGAGTTTTATTGGGCAGCATTTTATTATCTATCATGTTTCCTGCTAAAAAACAAATACAATAAATGCTTTCTTTTTTATCCTATATTTTATTCAGATTTTTTGTCATTATTTTTTATATATTACCTTTTAGATTGATATATTTTATTTCAGACTTTTTTGCACTTCTATTACGCTATGTTATTCGTTACCGCAAAAAAATTATCCTGAAAAATTTAAAAAATTCTTTTCCCAATAAAACAGAAAAGGAATTAAGAAAAATGTTATTTCCCATTTATCTCAATATTTCCGACATTTTGGTTGAAACCATTAAAGGATATAGCATGTCGTCCAAACAGGTACAAAAACACATCACTATAACCAATTTAAAATTAATGAATGAACTGTATGATAATTACAACGGCATTATTGGTGTTTTAGGACATTACGGAAATTGGGAATGGGCAGCATTATTGTCGGGTTTGGTATTGAAGCAGAATTCTGTCATTTTTTACAAACCTTTATCAAATAAATTTTTAGATAAATATATTCACAAAAACAGGTCTCGCTTTGGCGTTCATTTATGTTCCATTTATATAACAGCAAAATCGTTTGAAGAAAATAAAAGCAAGAAAACTTTTTTTGCCATGGTAGCCGACCAAAGCCCTTCCAATATTTCAAAATCATATTGGATAACTTTTTTAAATCAACCAACAGCATGTTTGCATGGTCCTGAAAAATATGCCAGAATGTTTAATTTGCCAGTGGTTTACATTTTTATTGACAGAATAAAACGTGGCTATTATGAAGTTACTTTTACCACTGTTACCGAAAAACCAAACGAATTGCCCGATGGCGAAATTACACGTCAATATTTTGGACTGCTCGAAAAGGATATTATTCACAAACCGGCACCGTGGTTATGGTCTCATCGTCGCTGGAAACACAAACCTTCTTCTTCCGAAAACTCTTATTTAACTAATTCAAATTAAAACCAAAACAAGACCATAAATACATGAATTTTATTTAGTCGTCCCTTAAAAACTCATTTTAGCCTTTTGTTAGCGGTCTGGTATGAAAACTTTTTAAAAAAATTTGGCGGAATGAAAAAAAAAGTTATACCTTTGTGTGTGTATATTTATATACGGAGTTACAAAATGAACTATTTAAGACACATATTCAATATGGCTCACACGAACAGCATTTATCAAAATAAAACGACTGTGGATAATGAAGAGATAAACGTAATGGTAAGTTTATACAGATGTTAGCGTTCATTGTAAAAAAGACAAAACAGACAACAGAATGACATTAGAAAATTTGCTGCAAAAAGACAAGAAAGAAAATGGAATATGCCACCGCACAAAACTGCACATTTGCAAGCCCGACACACAAGCCGACACTTCATCTTTCAAAAGAGCAGTTTTCTTGCCAACGCACCCCTGCTAAATTGTTACATTTGTACTTTTAAAATATAGTCAAAAAAATATTATGACAGATAATTTAAAGTTAGAAAAAACCCTCTGGCAAGCAGCCGATAAACTTCGCAATAATATGGATGCGGCTGAATACAAGCATGTGGTTTTGGGTTTGATTTTCTTGAAATATATTTCCGATGCATTTGACGAACTTTTCAAAAAATTGGAAAGTGAAAAAAACGAAACTGGTGCCGACCCCGAAGATAAAGACGAATATACAGCCGAGAGAGTTTTTTATGTTCCACCGCAAGCACGTTGGAAATGGTTGCAAGGCAGGGCAAAACTGCCAACTATTGGCAAAGACATTGACGATGCAATGGATGCCATTGAAAAGGACAACGTTACACTTAAAGGAGTTTTACCAAAAGACTATGCCCGACCTGCATTAGACAAACAACGATTGGGTGAACTCATTGACTTAATTGGTTCTATCACGTTGAGCAAAGGCGGCAATGGAAAAGGCAAAGACGTTTTAGGTTTCGTATTTGAATATTTCCTTGGACAGTTTGCCGATGCCGAAGGAAAAAAGGGCGGACAATTTTACACGCCTCAAAGCATTGTGAAAATTTTGGTTGACATGCTTGCACCTGCACCTGAAAGCCGAGTGTATGACGGTGCTTGCGGAAGCGGAGGTATGTTTGTGCAAAGCGAACGCTTTATTGAAATGCACGAACACCGCAAAGGTAAAATCTCCATTTTCGGACAGGAGAGCAATCCGACCACATACAAGTTAGCAAAAATGAATTTGGCTATTCGTGGAATTGATGCAAAGATTGAGTTGGGCGATACTTTGATGAACGACAAGTTCCCTGAGTTGAAAGTGGATTATGTAATAGCCAATCCACCTTTCAATGTGAGTGATTACAACATCAACAAAGCCGAAACGCATAAATGGAAATACGGCATTCCACCAACAGGAAACGCCAACTACGCTTGGTTACAACATTTCGTAAGCAAACTTGCACCTTATGGAACAGCAGGAATTGTTTTGGCAAATGGTAGTATGAGTTCTGAAATTTCAACCGAAGGAGAAATCCGAAAAGCAATGATTGAAGCCGATTTAGTGGATTGTATGGTTTCTTTGCCATCGCAATTATTCTACAATACTCAAATTCCTGCCTGTTTATGGTTTTTGGCACGCAACAAAACCGAAACAACTAAATTCAGAAACCGCACCAACGAAATCTTATTTATTGATGCTCGTGAGTTAGGTACTATGATAAGCCGAAAGCAAAGAGAACTAACCGATAAAGACATTGCAAAAATCTCCGACACTTACCACCACTGGAGAGGCAAAGAATATCAGGAGAAATACAAAGACATTCCCGGCTTTTGCAAATCAGCCAACATACAAGATGTTCGCAAAAACAATTACATTTTAACACCGGGGCGTTACATTGATTTTAAAGAAGCCGAAGAAGATAACGAGGTATTCGACGATAAAATGAAACACTTAACTTCAACTTTGAAAGAACAAATGCAAAAGGCTGTATCTTTGGATAATGAAATAAAAAAGAACCTCGAAAAAATAGGATATGCCTTATAATCCTGAAATACATAAAAAACAATCAATTCGCCTTAAAGGATACGATTATACCAGAGAAGGATTGTATTTTATTACCATTTGTGTGCAAAATCGGGAATGTTTATTTGGCAAAATTGAAAATGGTGAAATGGAATTAAATGATATAGGCATTATGGCCG
The DNA here is from genome assembly GCA_964431135.1 of uncultured Bacteroidales bacterium. Lineage (GTDB taxonomy): Bacteria > Bacteroidota > Bacteroidia > Bacteroidales > GWA2-32-17 > Ch61. The sequence goes on along the minus strand of CAYSIN010000058.1, from coordinate 11,535 downwards.
ATAAATATTGGATAGAAATTCCTAATCATTATCCGCAGGTTACATTGCATGAACATATTGTAATGCCCAATCATATACATGGTATTATTGAAATTATTGGGAATCGGCATGACGTAGGGATTTGCCATGATGACGCAGGGATTTGCCATGATGGGGTAGGGATTTGCCATGGCAAATCCCTACAGGACACCACGGACAACATCGTAGGGACATGCCATGGCATGTCCCTACAACAACCACACGAACGCCAATTTGCCAAACCCATTGCCGGTTCGGTTTCAACCATTATTAACCAATACAAATCGGCGGTAAAACGTTGGTGCAACAAAAACAATTGCGAATATTTTCAATGGCAACCGCGTTTTCACGACCATATTATTCGCAATGAACAATCGTACGAAACCATTTCCAATTATATTATTAACAACCCTGCCAAATGGCAAGAAGATAAATTTTATGCCGTATGATACACGATGATAAAATAATATTGGATAAAACTATTGATATTGAAAACGAAAACACCCCATTTGGAAAACGATATGGTGGCGATGTTTTTATAATTACCGACGAGGATATTGAAAATCTTAAAAATGGCAAACTTATTGGCCTCGATGTGCAAAATGAATATATCAGCTATTTAAAATACAGGGCGAAATGAGTGAGTGGAAAACATATAAGCTTGGTGAGATTGCATCGGTTCAAACAGGCCCATTTGGAAGTCAATTACATCAATCTGACTATGTTGAAAATGGAACACCCATCATTACTGTAGAACATCTGGGAGAAAATCGCATTTTGCATGAAAATTTACCAAGAATAACAGATGAAGATAAAAATCGATTAAACAAGTATTGGTTAAAGGAGGGAGACATTGTATTTAGCCGTGTTGGAAGTGTAGATAGAAGGGCCTACGTTAAAAAAACTGAAGACGGTTGGTTATTTTCAGGTCGTTGTTTAAGAGTGCGACCTAAAGATGTTAATGGAAGATATCTATCATATTTTTTTGGACTTGAAGATTTTAAAACAAAGATTAGGGCTGTTGCTGTTGGCGCAACAATGCCATCATTAAATACTTCAATAATGAATAATATTGAAGTGCAACTACCTGAAAATCTCACCACCCAAACCGCCATCGCCCAAATCCTCACTTCCCTCGACGACAAAATAGAACTCAACCTGCAAATGAACCAAACCCTCGAAGCTATGGCTCAGGCTATTTTTAAAGAGTGGTTTGTAAACTTTAACTTCCCGGGTTTTGATGGGCAGTTAGAAAATGGGCTACCTAAGGGGTGGAGAATGGGAAAATTTGAAGAATTAATAGAATTTACAAATGGCTATGCTTTTAAGAGCACTGACCTATTAGATAATTATGAAGATGACTGTTATTTTGTCTTTAAGATGGGGAATATTAAAAAAGGTGGTGGGTTAAAATACGATGGAACAAAAAGCTTTTACAAAAAAGAAAATGCCCAAAACTTAGAAAAGTATATTTTAAAAAGAGGCGATTTATTAATGTGTATGACTGATATGAAAGATAATGTCGCATTACTTGGACATACTGCGTTAATGAATGAGGATGATAAATTTATAGTAAATCAGAGAGTAGGCTTATTAAGACCTAGAAATGATATTTCTATTGACTACCCGTACTTATACATTCTTACAAATTTTCCTGAATTTATAGTTGAGTTAAGAAGTAGAGCAAATAGAGGAGTTCAAGTAAATTTATCTACGAGTGAAATTAAAAATATCCAAGTTGTAATTCCACCAAAAAATATTAATGAACTATTTGACAGTACCTTTAAACCCGTTTTTAATAAAATATTTTCAAATATTGAGCAAATCCAAACCCTAACCCAAACCCGAGACACTTTATTACCAAAGTTAATGACCGGAAAAATTGAAATACAGGCATGAAAGAGAAAAACCACAGTTCAGATATAATTCTTTACAGTTCACCCGAAGGCAACATAAAGGTTGAAGTGGTGTATTCGGGCGAAACCTTTTGGCTTACCCAAAAACGCATGGCAGAACTGTTTGGCGTAGAAGTGCCAGCCGTAAGCAAGCACCTTGCAAACATCTTTGAATCAGGCGAATTGGTTCAGGAGGCAACTGTTTCCATTTTGGAAATAGTTCAGCAGGAAGGCAACCGAAACGTAACCCGTAAAATGGAGTTTTACAATCTGGATGCCATTATTGCCGTGGGTTACAGGGTAAACAGCCGTCAGGCAACCCAGTTCCGCATTTGGGCAACCAAAACGCTTCGTGAGTTTATCATCAAAGGTTTTGTGCTGGACGATGAACGCCTGAAACAGGGCAAACGCTTTGGCAAAGATTATTTTGATGAACTCTTGGAACGCATCCGGGAGATACGGGCAAGCGAAAGGCGTTTCTATCAAAAAATTACCGACATCTACGAACAATGCAGCATAGATTACAACAAGGATGCGGAGATAACCCAAACATTTTTCAAAACCGTTCAGAACAAATTGCATTGGGCAATTACAGGCAAAACAGCCGCACAAATAATTGCCGAGCGGGCAAAATCATCGGAGCCAAACATGGGTTTGCAAACATGGAAGAATGCACCCACAGGAAAGATTTTGAAAACTGATGTGAGCATTGCCAAAAACTATCTGATTGAAAAAGAAATTAAAGAACTGGAGCGGGTAGTTACCATGTATCTGGACTATGCCGAAAATCAGGCAGCAAGAGAAATACCCATGAAAATGGCAGATTGGGTACAGAAGATTGATGCCTTTTTGCAATTCAACGAATACAAAATTTTGAAGGATGCGGGTAAGGTAAGCCACGAAATAGCCAAGAAACTGGCAGAGAAAGAATATGAGAAATACCGTGTAATTCAGGATAAAAATTTTGAAAGCGATTTTGATAAAGAAGTAAAAAAACTAACACAACCCAAAAAGAAAAAATGAACAGCATCAGCGAAAACGAAATAGAGGAAATATCTCTTGGCTATTTGCAAAAGTTGGGCTACACCCACCTTTTGGGCACAGTTATTTCGCCTGATGGTGAGCATCCCGAAAGGCAATACAATGAAGTGTTGTTGGTTACCCGTTTGCGTGATGCTATTGATAAACTCAATCCGAGCATTACGCAAGATGCCAAAGAAGATGCGTTGAAAAAAGTGTTTCGCATCGAAAGCCCAAACCATCTAATTAATAACGAAAACTTTCATCGTTATTTAACCGATGGTGTTGATGTAGAAGTTCGCACTCCAAGCGGTATTCGTGGCGAAAAAGTATATATCGTAGATTTTGAAAACCCCGAGAACAACGAGTTTTTAGCAGTTAATCAGTTCACCATCATTGAAGGCAATCAAAACAAACGCCCCGATATTATTTTATTCATCAACGGTTTACCATTGGTGGTAATTGAATTAAAAAATGCAACAGACGAAAACGCCACTGTAAAATCGGCATACAATCAATTACAAACATACAAACAAGCCATTCCTTCACTTTTTACATACAACGAATTATTGATAGTAAGCGATGGTTGGGATGCTTTGTGCGGAACAGTTACAAGTGATTTCGGCAGGTTTATGAGTTGGAAAACCAAAGACGGAAAAACCACAGCCGACACTTTGCAACCTCAGATGGAAGTGATGTTCACTGGTATGTTGAACAAACAAACCTTGCTTGACTTAATCCGCCATTTCATTGTATTTGAAAAGAGCAAAGACAAAACACTAAAAAAAGTTGCAGCATATCATCAATATTATGCAGTAAACAAAGCTGTCGAAAGCACCATTATAGCAAGTTCAAACAATGGCGACCGCCGGGGCGGTGTAATTTGGCACACACAGGGTAGCGGAAAAAGTTTGAGCATGGTTTTTTATTCGGGGAAACTCATTATTGAGCCGCGAATGGAAAACCCTACTTTAGTTATTCTCACAGACCGTAACGACTTGGACGAACAACTGCACGATACATTCTTCAATTGTCAGCAATTGCTTCGTCAGGAACCTCAAAAAGCCGAAGACCGTCAGGATTTAAGACGATTATTAAAAGTAGCTTCGGGCGGTATTGTGTTTACAACCATTCAAAAGTTTATGCCAATGACTACCGACATTGTGCAGAGTTCCTCTCCCTCTGGGAGAGGCGGAGGTGAGGGATCAGTCAGTGAACCAAGTGTTGAATACATTGGCGCTGAAATAAAAGCATTAAGCGAACGCAAAAACATTGTTGTTGTAGCAGATGAAGCACATCGCAGTCAATACGATTTTATTGATGGCTTTGCTAAACATTTACGTGATGCCTTACCAAATGCAACATTTATAGGTTTTACAGGTACGCCCATTGAAACCACCGACCGAAACACACAAGCAGTTTTCGGAAATTATGTGGACATTTACGATATTCAACAAGCGGTTAATGACAAAGCCACAGTTCCTATATTCTATGAAAGCCGTTTGGCGAAAGTCCATTTTGCAGAAGACGAGAAAGTAACTTTAGACGAACAGTTCGAAGAACTAACCGAGGGTGAAGAATTAAGCAATCGCCAGCAAATGCGTGCTAAATGGACACGATTAGAAGCCATTGTTGGCAATCCAAATCGTATTCAAAAAATTGCCGAAGATTTGGTGTATCACTTCGAACAACGCAATGCTGTTTTGGATGGCAAAGCAATGATTGTTTGCATGAGTCGCCGAATTTGCGTTGAGTTATATGATGCCATTATCAAAATTCGCCCCTTGTGGCATTCCGATGACGATGATAAAGGAACTATAAAAGTGATAATGACAGGCAGCAGTAGTGATGCCTTGAATATGCAACCACACATCAGAAACAAACTAAAACGCAAAGCCATTGGCGACCGCCTTAAAAATCCAGTTGACAGTTTAAAATTAGTTATCGTCCGTGATATGTGGCTTACAGGCTTCGATGCACCGTGTTTACATACTTTGTATGTCGACAAGCCCATGCGTGGTCATAGTTTAATGCAAGCCATTGCAAGGGTTAACCGTGTATTTACCGAAGGCAAGGAAGGCGGTTTGGTGGTTGACTATTTGGGAATTGCACAAGAACTGAAAACAGCCTTAGCCAACTATACCGCAAGCGGTGGCGAAGGCAAACCAACGCTCGACCAGGAACTCGCAGTTGCAAAAATGTTAGAGTTATACGAAGCTATTGACTATCAGTTAAGGCATTTCGATTGGCGTAAATTCTTTACCCTTTCACCCGTTGAAAAATTGAAGTTTATTCCCGTTATCGTCGATTATATTTTTAGTCAGGAAAATGGCGAACAAAGTTTTACCGACAATACCAAAAATCTGTTAAAGGCTTTTGCTATATCCGTTCCACACGAAAAAGCAATGGCAATTCGTGATGATGTGGCGTTGTTCCAAGCCATAAAATCACGATTGGTAAAAATATCGGACAGAAACGAAAGCGGAAAAACAAATGATGAAATGGACACTGCTATCAAGCAAATCATTTCCGAAGCCATTACCGCCGACAATGTGATTGATATTTTTGATGCAGCAGGTTTGAAAAAACCCAATATTGAGATTTTAGACGAACGCTTTTTGCAGGAATTAAAAGACTTGCCACAAAAGAATTTAGCCGTCGAGTTGTTGAAAAAACTACTCAAAGACGAAATCAAAAAACGTACTAAAATCAATCTGGTAGAAAGCAAAAAGTTTTCTGAAATGCTCGAAGATGCCATAAAACGTTATCACAACGGAATGATTGATACCGTTGAATTTTTGGAAAAGGTGCTGATACCGTTTGCCGAGCAAATGAAAGAAGCCGATAAGCGTGGTGACAAATTAGGATTAGATTATAGAGAATATGCGTTTTACACCGCATTAGAAGTTAATAATAGTGCCGTTTCTATTTTGGGCGATGAGATATTAAAGCACATAGCACAAGAACTTCTAAAAACCGTTCGGAATAGTACGACAATTGACTGGACAATTAAAGAAAGCGTACAATCATCTTTAAGACGAAATATTCGGAGAATTTTAAGGTTACACGGTTATCCACCAGACCTACAAGAAAAAGCGGTTGAAACAGTTATAACACAGGCAAAAATGCTGGCAGAAGATTTAGTAAATGGTAATGACAATGAATAAATTTTGCCATCGCTTCACAGCCTCACACATTGCCAAAGCCAGCCCAAGAGAAGAATTTCAAAATATTTCTCCCACGCTTAAAGAAAAAGAAATGACAAGTTTAATATGAAAGTGCAATTTGACAAGAACTTACGGACAGACAAGAACCACCACTATATAACATGCGGTATATTTTATTGCCGAGTTAGTGCGGGTTTCAGCGTTTCTACATTTAATAAACTTTCCATCAACTTGACAGGACAGTGCTCCGATATCGGCAACAAAATTACCGCCAACCGTTACAAACGAGGACGAGAGTGGGAAGCGTATGGTTTTAATGAATCTGTTAACAAGTCGGTATTAGCGACCATTGCACTTATATTATTAGTTGAATTTATAGAAGTGCCCTTATTTCATATCATTTTTACAATATTTCTGAATGGCTTGCTGTGCATTTGAAAAACCCATCGACAGTGCTTGCTGGTATAGTGAACAGGCTTTGCTTTGATTGCCCAGTAATCGGTATGATTCGCCAATCCAGAAATATGATTCAGCCATTTGCGGATAATAGTGCTGCAACGAAGTAAAATCGTGCAACGCTTTTTCGGGTTCATTTTTTAATAAATAGAGATAACCTCTATTATATAATGAATTCATAAGTGATGGGTTTGATAAAAGTGCACGATTAAAATAATAGATTGCCGAATCATATTGCTTAGCCTGCATAAAACACCATCCAAGATTTTGAACATATACAGCCGAATCGGGAAAATAATAAGCAGCCTGTTTAAATTGACGAATGGCTTGTGCATAATTGGATAGATAGGTATTTGCAAAAGCACTGTTGATAATAGCAATTATATCACGGGGTGATTGCTGAAGAATAAGTTGATAATCCTTAACAGCCAACTCGTATTGTTTCGATTGAAAATAAGACCATGCTCTGTTTTTGCGAATATCAAGCAACGTAGAATCAAGTTGCAGCGCATGGGTATAATCGGAAAGAGCCGTTTCATAATCACCCTGAATGTACGATAAATATCCCCTGCTATTATATGCCAATGCCATAAAGGGATTCAAATCAATGGCTTTTTGAATGTATGTTTTTGACTGGGGAATATTGCCTTTTAGCAGATATAACCAGCCTAATGTATGATAAGCATCAGCATAATATTTATTTAGAACGATGGCTTTTTGTGCATAAAATATAGCACTGTCTATATTTCTAAATAAAACATCATTGGCATATAAAAGTGATTTTTGAAGACATGCTTTGTAATTCTTGTTATAAAGGTGAAGTGATTGATTGTATAATTGCATGGCTTTTTTTGAATTACCTTGTTGAGCATATATTTGTCCCTGTGTAACTAAAAACATGGATTTATCATCGTTTAATGTTGCTTTTTCAAGACCTTCGCTTAATGTACCAATAGCCTCCTCGTTTCTGTTTAATGCAACCTGTACCAGTGCCATGTTTAAATAATTTTGAACATCCACAGGATTGAGTTTTATAGCCTGACGATAATATTTTTCTGATAAGGTATAATTTTTTTTCTCCAGAAAATAACTTCCAAGATTGGTCCATGCAAATGAAGTGGCAGGCTTTTTAGCAATAACATCACCAAAAAGTGTTTCCGTATTTTTCCATACATCTACACGTATATAGGTTAGGACAAAACAAATAATTCCAATCATACATAATAATAGCGGTTTTATATAGAATGCTATACCTTGTATAATATGTTCTACCATAAAAGCCAATGCTATAATCAAACCTGAATAAGCAAAGTAGGTATATCGTTCGGCTACAATCAGCCTTCCTTCAATGGGTACAATATGCAATACTATGGAAATATTAAGCAAAAAGAATAATAAGGAAGTAAATACAATCCATTTATTTTTCCAGTTGCTTTTTATTAGTAACCATAAACCTAACCCCATTAGCAGCCATATACCCGTATATAATCCCCACTGTTTCCACAGTGCTATGCCAAATACAGAGGGGTATGAATGAATGGCTACCTGTGTCCAAGGAAAAATAAATTGTTTTAGATAGAAGGTTAAGGCATAGGAAGCATAAACGAATCTATCGGTAATGGAAGCATTGCCTTCACCAGACCAGAACCATATTTTTCTTGTCAGAAAACCTGCCACTATCAGGGCTAAAATTAATACAAGCGGAGCCCATTTTTTCAAATAGGTTGCTTTAATTTTAATTTTTGAAGAGAAAAAACGATGATAAATAAACCACAAACAAAGGAGAGCAAGAATAAAATAATATGTTTTGATTTTTATGGAAAACAATACAAAGGCAAAAATTGCTACCTGAAACAATATCAGTTTCCAATTGATTTTCTTATTCAACGCCGTGTCGAGCAATATTATCGAAAATGGAAGCAATAAACCCTGCACTTTTGAAAAGCCTGCTGCCCATGCTAACATTACATAAATAACTATAAATCGTTTCTTTGGCTGTTTGCTCCAATTAAAATAAACAAGTATGGCAAGCAATGAGAAACAGGTAAACAGTAAATCTTTCCATTCCGAAATCCATGCAACCGATTCAATACGTAATGGATGCAATGCAAACAGCAATACAGAAAAAACAGTTACCAATGATGAAAAATTAAATTTCCTTATAACAATATAAAATAAATAAACATTGAATAAATGAAAGCACAACGATAGTAAATGATAAATTAAAATATTTTTTCCAAAAAGTTGATATACTATTGAATACAGAGTAAGCGGAATAAAGGTAAATCGCTCAAGAAAAAGGTTATGTTTTATATGATTAAAAGAAAACAGTGTAACGTAATAATTGTTGAACAATTGCTTATCATCATCCCAATAAACAAAATCAAAATGAAGAATTTTAAGGTAAGCCAATAGCGTAATAGCCATGACTACTAACACCCAAAAACCTTCCTTATGAATCAGTTTATTCTTTATCATGCAATATGTTATTAAACAAATGAATAAATTGGTCGGCAATCATTTCCCACTGATATTCTTTTAAAACGATGGCTCTGTTTTTACTTAATGTATCGCATGTTTCATCTTGCATCGCAGAAATTTTTTGCATTAAAAGTACTAATTCTTCTTCATTTTTAAAATAAAAGGCATTTTCTTTTAGTATAAAGCGATGAAATGCATTATCAAAAGCCAATATAGTTGGACAATACGCCATAGCCTCAATCAGCGAAGGATTGGTACCACCCACCGTATAAGCATGAATATATGCTTTTGCCTTTTGACGATAAAAGTTCAGAACATCGTCGTTGTATTCGTCAAGTATAATATGAATTTTGGGATGATGATATTTTTTTATATCTTTATTAGTAAAAAGTAGCAATTCATTTTTTTCCGATGCCTTTAAAAAGGCACGACACACAAGTTCCAGTTGATTTTCGGGTTCATAACGTGCAACGACTATAAAATACGGATAAGCAAGTGATAAAGGACTGTGGGGCATAGGAATATTGTTTTTTATACGACAACCGTAAGCAATTAAATGTGTGTCTTTATGATAATGAGTTTTATAATATTCCTGAATTACTGGATGGTCAACTACCAGATTGCTTGATAAACGGCATGTCCATCGTTCCATAATTTTAATCATCCGACGTGTCATAAAGTTCCATTTTTTTCTTTTCCATTCCATGCCATCCATCAATATCACCATGTTTTTTCTTTTAGAACGGTGCCACCATAAAGCAGGAAATGAGGTAACATAACCACATATCACAATGATATCAAAATTTTGTTTTATTGCCCAATGTATAGAAAGAAAGTCATAGATAAAATGCTTAAACCATAACGCCAAAGAGGGACAAGTTACTTTTTTTATTTTTATATTATTCCATTGTTCAAATCCATCGTTGCGACAGGCGGGCGAAAATACCGTAACATCATGTCCTTTGGAATTTAATTCCACCGATATTTCCTGCGCAAACTGTTCAAAACCGCCGTACTTGTTCGGTATGCCTCTGGTTCCTGCTATGGCTATTTTCATGATGTTTTACGTTTGGAAAAATAAGCATGCACCATCAAAAAGGGACGCAGCAAATAATACAGAAAAAACCAGCGGTCAGGAAGTGGAATTAATTGCCAATCGTCAGCATTAGTAGAAATAGCAAACCAGCATTTTACCTTATGCTGAATTGATTTTTTTAGGGATGATAAATAGCAAACCCTTCGCATTCGCTTAATGCCTTGGCTTTTTAAATAATTTTGCTCGTTGAGTATGCTATTCATGCAAAATTGTACTATAGTTCTTTCCTTTCTGGTAAGGGTTATTTCAAGCGGTAGCGGCGTTTCAAAAATATGATGCGTTAGAAAAAAGGCTACATTTACCATACGTTTATCATGATAAATAGAAGCCATTCCCTGAAATGATTCCATATTTATTATATTTTTTCGTAATATGGCATCAATATCCGACAACCAAATAAGTTTATACCAGTGATGCATGGCGCCATGTATAATCAAGTAATGCAGCAACCATTCCCATGGGTATTGCTGAAACGGCTCGCTGATTTTGGTAAGCGTATCGTTAAAAATATATGTTCCCATAGGGAAAAGACTTATAGGAACAACCAATTGCCAATGTAATTCGAGCAAAACATTTTTTTCGGGATGTACGTATGAAAAATGATGAATATGATGTTTTAACTGCCTTTGCTGCTTTTTGCTTAATTCAAAATCGGGTTTTACACGCTCATATCCCAACTTTTTCAACATCGCATCAGTTTCAAAGAGTTGGTCTTCAAGAACAAATATATCCAAATCTCTGGTAGGACGTGCGGTTGCATCACCATACAACTGATACGACAAGGCTAATCCTTTATATAAATACAACCGAATATCAACTTGTTTGGCTGTACTGTTTATGTGCATCCATTCATTCCATAAAAGCAAATTGTACATTTTTTTTAACATGTACGATTCGGTAAGGTGCGATTTGAATGTATCATCTATATCGGTTTGTGTTTGATTTATCCACCATACACTCTTTTGCTCCAAGGAATGATACGAAATAAAATGTTGTAATAAAATACGAGTATCTGTCGATAATTCCTGTAACGGATGATTTTTGCAAAACTTATCCAAAGGCTGTGGAAGCGATGGTATATGATAGTTCTCGTTCATGTCAAATTATAATACACAAACCTACACAATTATTTGCTAATGAAAAATGAACTATGTAGATACTTTTGCAACAATACTCTTTTGTAACTATTCACCCCCTCTCGTCATTGCGAGCGTAGCGAAGCAATCTCACCATGCAGCCACTTCTTCATATAATACCAAACCGCTAACAAAAAATGAAATGAATTTTGTCTCGTCAGCAATGACGAGATGCCGACAGACTATCATCTTTAGAACAAAAGCGAAGCGAATTGTTTTAATGAACTTGTTAGCAAGTCGATATAAATACTATATTTGTAATGAGT
>CAYSIN010000057.1:0-18875 GCA_964431135.1 uncultured Bacteroidales bacterium | reverse complement strand
AGCAATTGATAAAAATTTTTGTAGTGTATAAAAATAGGGTGAATTTTAGGTAATTAATTAATTATTTTTTATGTACTTTCGCTTTCAAATTATAATGTGTGGGTATGCGTATTCTTGTTGTTGTAAATCCTATTGCTGGAAACAGAAAACATCCTGTTTGCTATAGGGAACTGATAGCAGAAGTGCTGGGCTCTAAGGCAGAGGTTGAATATTTGCTTTGGGAATCGGCAACCATGGATATAACGCATGCTGTGTCTGAAAAGATAAACATGGAGGTGTTTGATTGTGTAATGGTAATGGGTGGCGATGGAACAGTAAATAGAGTAGCACAGGCACTGGTGGGCAGAAACGAATCGTTGCTGATTGTCCCCATTGGCTCCGGCAATGGGCTTGCACGTCATTTACATATACCCATGAATATTAAAAAATCTATAAGGTTATTGCTAACAGGGGAAACGGTGGTGATAGATACTGCCACCATTAATGGTTTATATTTCTTTTGTTCTGCTGGTGTAGGATTTGATGCACATATTGCGTTTTTATTTGCTCAATCCAATTCAAGAGGACTTTTTACTTATATAAAAATGGTACTGCATTCCTTTTTTACATATCATTCCCAACGCTATAAAATTTGTTATGATGGACATACCATCGAAGAAGATGCTTTTTTTGTTACGGTTGCCAATGCTAATCAGTGGGGGAATAATGTTCGTGTTGCTCCAACGTCACACATTAGTGATGGCTTGTTGCAATTAGTAGTGTTAAAATCTTTTCACTGGTTTAGTATTCCTGTATTAGCAATACGGCTTTTAAATGGTACGTTTCACAAATCGGCAAAAGTACAAACGTATCAGGCAAAATCTATAAAAATTGAACGTTCGTCAGACGATAAGGAAGCACATCTGGATGGTGAACCACTTTTGCTGGATAATCCCTTGGAAATAGTAATTAATCCAGTAACATTAAAGATTATTATTCCGCAAGGATTTCAAGATTCTATTTGACGAACGGCTTCGTACAAAATAATGCCACAGGCTACCGACACATTCAACGAAGCAATATCTCCCTTAATGGGTATGAAGGAATGATAATCGGCAATGTTCAATATAGAAGGAGAAATACCTTTTTCTTCGCTCCCCATAATAATTACAACGGGTTGTTGCAAGGGTGTTTTATAAATAGAAATATCTCCCTTTTCGGTGCATGCTATGGCTTTCAATCCTTGCGATTGCAGTTCTTTTATAGCATGATGTAGTGATTTTTCACGACATATTGGAATATGTAACAACGCTCCGGCAGATGTTTTTATAGCATCGTCGTTGATAGATGCTGCTCCCTTTTCTTCAATAATAATGGCATGTACACCAGCCGAAAGTGCTGTACGTGCTATGGCTCCAAAATTTCTCACATCCGTAATTCCATCCAACGCCAGTATTAGTGGATATTTTCCTTGCTGGTATATGGCATAAATAATATTTTCGAGTGATTGAAACTCGATGGGTGAAATAATTGCAACAACGCCCTGGTGATTTTTTTGTTGAAAGGAAATAAATTTTTCGGAAGGTAAAAATTGTAAGGGTATATGACATTGCTGGGCTTTATATATTACCTGCTTTATAGAGGGATTGTTTTTTTTTCGGTCAATCATAATTTTTTGAATGGTAGTGGATGCGTCTATTGCTTCCAACACGGCTCTAACACCATAAATAAATGTTTGTTTTGTCGTCATAAATTCAATTTCCTATGGAAAAAACTCTTCCGTTACGCCATGTATCTATGGCTTGCAGCCACGAAACCTTATATGCTTCGTTTCGCTCATAAGTATAATAGTTATCTGTAAAGGGATTGTTTTTTTTAGTAAAATTGAACACAAGAACTTTATTGCTTTGTGGTGTTCCGTATATCCATTGTTCTATGTCGGGTGCTTTGTAGATAGTAGTAGGAAGACCAAAAATAATATAAATCATGCCCCTATCTGTTTTCCATCCGTCAGTATAACTGATAAAATATTGATTTGCCAGCATGGCTCGTGTATAAAATACACGTATCAGTTCGCGTGCACGATTAACATTGCCTGCTGCTTCCAACCAAAATTTATCTACTGATTCTTTTTTATCTGCCAACAAATTCAAGTCATTAAATTCCTTTTGTGAGGTTAACATGCGCAAGGGTTGCAATAATTCACTGGAGTGCGTCAAGGCAGGATAATGGTTGGAGAAATTCATCAAGGTAACGCCATTGCCAATTGAATCACGATAGAAGTGCATAAGGCTGTGGGGACGTACGGTAAAATAGCATGTATCACAAATATATTTTACACGAAGGCTATCGGGCTGTGGCATAACGAAATCTTTAGCAGAAGAAAGAGCATACGGAGGAGAACATAATTTAAACGAATTGGTAAACCATGCTATTTTCCATTCACGGGGAAGTGTTTTTCGCAGAACAACGGCAAATGTATCGCTGTCGGAAAAATAACGTTGAGTATAGGGAACACCTTTTTTATTGACCATCAGAAAATCGTTACTATTGATGGCTTTTCTTTTTTCAATTTGGATATAGTTTTGATAAGCCCTGTTTTGTGTAATATCGTAAAAAATCAGTTCAAGCATATAATCGGAACTGTCTTTGGCTTTCACATCAAACGAAAAGGAATAAACTGTTTTTTTATTATCCAATTTAATATGTTGAACAAAAAAAGCGGTATCCTGCACTTTCAGTCCCTTATTTATTTGATAAAGAGTATAACGGACGGTCAACTGGCAACTTTTGGTATCGCCATCAGGAATAAAAAGCAACTCTTTGGACGGTAAAAAACAGTAAATGGTAGAAATGGTATCGTTGGTGTTGAATGCTACCACATTAGCGTGCAACGAAAACGTATTGGGATTATATAAATAATTCAGATTTAATCGGCGAGAAGTGGATGTTTGCTGCATAGTGGTACAAGAAATAAAGCACATAGTGACCAGCGTGAGCAATAAAAAAAGACGTTGGGTATTATTCAAAAACAGTTTCATTAAATTCTTTCAAATTACTAACAGGAACAATCTTAATATTAAACTTTGACAAATTTAATCCTTTTAATCCGTATTTGGAAATAATCATTTTTTTAAATCCCATTTTTTCTGATTCGGATATACGTTGTTCAATTTTTTGTACGGGTCTGATTTCTCCGTTTAATCCAATTTCAGCGGCAAAGCATGTAGTACGCGGTATGGCTTTGTCATAATTGGAAGATAGAATGGCAAATACAACAGCCAAATCAATAGCAGGGTCGCTAACCTTAATGCCACCGGCGATATTTAAAAAAACATCCTTGTTATACATTTTGGTATGCAGTCGTTTTTCTATAACAGCCAGCATGAGCGACAGTCTTTTTACATCGTATCCATTGGCAAGTCGCTGTGGAACATTATAACTGGAAGTCCCCACCAATGCCTGTACTTCAAGCATAATAGGTCTAATGCCTTCGATAGTAGCCGCTATACACGAACCGCTGAGGTTTTCGGTAACTTCTGTAATAAGTATATCCGAAGGATTGGTAATTTCCTTAAGCCCATCCTGACGCATTTCAAAAATACCTATTTCGCTGGTAGAGCCAAACCGATTTTTAATAGCACGTAATATTCTATACGGATGACTGGCTTCACCTTCAAAGAGTAAGACAGTATCTACCATGTGCTCCAGTACTTTTGGACCGGCGATGGCGCCTTCTTTATTGATATGTCCAATAATAAATACGGGTATGTTGGTTTCTTTGGCAATATTGATAAATGATGCTGTACATTCTCGTACTTGTGATAAACTTCCGCTATACGATTCTACATTTTCCGATTGAATAGTTTGTATGGAATCAACGATAATAATGTCTGGCTTGATGGTTCTTATTTGAGTAAGGATATTTTCCAAAGATGTTTCACACAGCAGTAAACACGATTCACCTTTTCCACCTATTCTCATGGCTCTAAGTTTAAGTTGTGTTTCGCTTTCTTCGCCCGACACATAAAGAGACGTGATAGATTTTATGCGCATGGCAAACTGAAGCATTAAAGTTGATTTGCCTATGCCTGGTTCTCCGCCAATAAGAATAACAGAGCCTGGGACAATGCCTCCGCCCAATACTCTGTTCAGTTCTATGCTCTTGGCATTGATGCGAATACTTTCATCGGCAGTAATTTCTGATAACCGATGAGGTTGTGCACTTTCTTTGGTGCGTGTAGAAGCAGTTTTGCTTACTGTTTGTTCTATGAAGGAATTCCATTCGCCACATGAAGGACATTTACCAAGCCACTTGGGAGATTCATAGCCACAATTTCTGCAAAAAAAAACTTGTTTGCTTTTGGATGCCATGCTTATTCCTTTTTAAACTCCATCAAGCAAAAAGCACCATCGGTTGCGCCTGCATTTGATTTGGTACGTTGAATGGTAAGAAATTTCTTATTCAGTTTCAACAGTTGATAGGTACCATTCGTATTGTTGTCAAGTCCATCCACAACAATAAATGTGGGAGACATAAAATCTTTTTCTATTTTCCATGTACCGGTATCGCACATGACAGTATCATATCTGCTAATGATACGGATAAGTTGGTCGGGGTCATTAAAAGTCCAGTATTGTGTTTTGCCCGTATCATTTATAGATAAATAATAATAATGCCATCTACCCGTGAGTTTATTATTGGTCATTTTTTTACAACCTATAACAACCACAGCCATCATTAATAATCCTATATACCATTTTTTATTCATATCGAACAAATTCCTTTCGCATATAAGGAGAATAACATTGCAGGATTAAAATTTTTTTATTTACTTTTTCTATATAATAGTCGGCATCATCATATTTATTCAAATCTCTGATAACAACATAGTATTTAAAAAATTCTGATTTTACCTTATAAGTGCCTGTATCGGGGATGGAATCGCTTACCTGACGATACAGGGTTTGGTTTTCTTTAAAGATATAAATAATGGTATCTGATTGCTCGGCAGCAGTGCGTGGCAATAATTTCCATGAGCCCTGCAATTTATTTTCCTTTTCTTTTTTACATCCGTAAAACGAAAAAGACGCAATAAAGATGAAAAGCAGAAGTCTGCTTGCATTTGTATGTATTTTGGTAATATAGGCAGTTGTTGTGTTTTTTTGAAATGGCATACGTATTTTTCTCCAAAGATATTTTATAGAAGGGAACCTTTTTATAAACATTTTTGTATGAACAGAAAAACTCATCTTTTTTTTTTCAAAAATAATAAAAAAATAAATAGGCTATAGTTGTTCCAAAATTTTTGATGTAGAAAAACCTTCTATAAAGGGTATAATTTCTACCGTACCCCCGTATTGTAGCACGAGGTCGCTTCCCACTATATTTTCTTTTTTATAATCTCCCCCTTTTACGAGCACTTCGGGTTTTATTTGAGCAATAAGTTCATAAGGTGTATCTTCTTCAAACAAAACAACAGCATGCACAAATCGAAACGAAACTAATGCTAAGGCTCTTCCTTCCTGAGGATTGACAGGTCGGTTCGTCCCTTTGATTTTTTTTACCGATGAATCGCTGTTAAGCCCAACGATTAAAACATCGCCTTTGGCTGCTGCCTGCATTAAATATTCAACATGTCCACGATGCAGTATATCAAAACATCCATTGGTAAACACTATTTTTTGATTTTTGAACCGCCAGTAAGCAAGACGCCGAGACCATTCAACGTCATTACGGTTTGCAAAAATGTTTTGCTGAATAATTTCTTTATATTCCATAACTATATGGTTTTTTCGTTAACAAAGGCATTATTTTTTATTTTATCCGATTTTTTTCGATATACCATAATGAGCAACATGGCAATTGGTCCTAAAAGTAATGTCATGAGTGTTTGCGATTCATGACTGAGTGTTGCATACAGCAATCCGTTTGTTTGTGAAATACCAAACAGCATCAACCCGCGAGAAACAATCCAGTGATACGCCCCAAAACCGTTTTGTACGGGTGCAGACATGCCAAGGCCACCAATGCTCATTACAAACATGCTGTCCACAAAAGTTAAGGTTGATGTCGCCGGAATAGAAAAAAAGACAACATACGTCATCAAGATATAGCATGTCCAGATGACTACCGTGTAACATAAAAACAATCCAACTTTTTTTAAATGAAAAATAGACATTAGCCCATCGTACATACCTTTAAAAAAGGAAATGATTTTTGAAAAGAAAGTAATATGTTCCAATTTTTTTCTGTAAACCCAAATCATAATAATAAAGATAATGCCCATTATGGATGCCAGAATAAGTATTAATAGGAATGAAGAAAATTTTTGCGACAGCGGTTGAACGGTATTTTCGTAAAAAAAAGAACTGAAAAAATTAAAATCCAAAACCAGCACCAGCAAAATAATAATTAATAAGGTAATAAAATCTATTACACGTTCGGTAATAACCGTACCAAAGGAAATTTCGAACGAGACGTTATCTGTTTTCTTGAGTGTTCCACAGCGTACCACTTCACCCAGTCGTGGAACGGCAAGATTGGCAAAATATGCCATGATAACGGCATACACGGTTGTTTTAATCGGTGGATTTTGATTTACCGATTGAAGCAAGAGCCTCCAGCGTAGGGCTCTGAAAAAAAAACCGCCAAAGGCAAACACCAGCGAAACTAAAATCCACCAATAGTTGGCAGTCAGGAGTTGGTAACCAATATCTTTTAAATCGATTCCTTTAAAAGCAAAGTAAAGCAGGAGTATGGCTAATGCTGGAAAAACTACAAAATTCAGTAGTATGTTGAGTATTTTTTTCAATTACACAATCCGATTGGTTTTAGTATCGGGAAAAATCAACGTAGGTAAAAAGTGCTGTGCTTCTTCTTCACTCATCCAAGCATACGAAAGAATAATCACAATATCACCCACGGCTGCCTTGCGTGCAGCAGGACCATTAAGACAAATTACACCGCTATTGCGTTCACCTTTGATAACATACGTTTCTACCCGTTCGCCATTATTCACATTTAACACGTGTACTTTTTCGTGTTCTACAAGATGGGCAGCTTCCATAAGGGCTTCATCAATAGTTATACTGCCAATATAATGTAATTCAGATTGCGTAATAGTTACTTGGTGTATTTTTGATTTTAACACTTCTATATTCATAGTATAAAGAGGTATAAAAATTTTGAGCCACAAAGTTACTATATTATTTCCATATTTTCATCATCATAAATGCTCTATTTCCAAATTATCTATAAGTCTGATATCATGACAGTAAACAGCAATGCAACAAGTAATAGATTTGTGAGAAGCAATATCAACAACAGGAAGCAGCGTAGCACTGTCCACCAGTTCGATGTATTCTACCATAAACGGTTTTGTTTGCTGAATAAATTGAATAACACGTTTTTTTATTTCGTCTATGGAATATTGATTGAGCCATGTTGGAATTTGCGTCAACGCTTGGTATATAACTTGTGCATGATTAAAATCTTCATTGGAGAGTCGCTGATTGCGTGAACTCATTGCCAAGCCAGATGGTTCACGTACTATTTCACAAGGAACAATTTCAATATGATAATTTAAAAGTTCTATTAATTTTTTTATAACGGCTAACTGCTGAAAATCTTTTTTCCCAAAATAGGCTTTATCGGGCTGTATGATATCAAAGAATTTTGAAACCACCTTTGCTACACCCTGAAAATGTCCGTGACGAAATTTACCTTCCATAATATTTTCTAAATATCCCAGTTCAAAATGACGTGTATCGGGTGTGGGGTACATTTCTTCCACAGAGGGTAAAAAAACAAGATTACACCATCCCGATTCTTCCAGTTTTTTAATATCTTCTTCGTAATGACGTGGATATTTGTCAAAATCATCTCTATTATTAAACTGTGTAGGATTAACAAAAATGCTTACCACTACCGTATGACATTCGTTGAATGCTCTTTGCACTAAGGCTAAATGCCCTTGATGCAACGCACCCATTGTAGGCACAAAGCCTATAATACCATTGAGACGTACTTGACTTAATTCGTCCTGAAGGGTTGTTATGTGATGAATAATCTTCATTTTTTTTTCGCAAACGTACATAAAAAATAAAATCATTATAAAAAAAATTTGCATAATAAAAAATTTTTTATACCTTTGCTAAATATTTAATGATGTTTATATGAATACACTGTTAAAACAAAATTCAAAATGCGTAATTATAATTGGCATTTTTTTCCTTTTTCTTTTTTTATCCAGTGCTGTTTTTGCGCAGGATACGCTGTTTAAGAAACGGGGGGATATTATTCCTTGTATCGTAACAGAAATAGGTGTAGATGAAATAAAATATAAGGATTTTACTAATTTAGATGGACCGGTTTATGTAATTCGTAAAGTTGATGTAATTAAAATTGTTTATAAAAATGGTAAAACCGAATATATTAAGCCCGATGAAATGAGCATGAATAAGGAAGAAGAAATTATTGACAAAAACCAATGTGTCAAGTTAGCCTTTTTAAGCCCTTTGTTTAATCATTTGGAAGTAGCGTATGAACGGAAATTAAAAATGACAAAAAATCTTGAAGTTAAATTTGGTTTTATTGGAATAGGGAATGAAACTACCATAGAATATAAAGACAGACAAGGAGCATATTTTGCAGGCGGAATTAAATTTTTGCTGGGACAGAGTTATTATATCAACGGCATGCGTTACTTGCATCCACTCAAAGGCTCTTATATTAAACCCGAAATTTCCTTATCCATTTTTGATTTTAGTGACCCCTATTATTATTACCCTTCTTCATCAATCTATTATTATAAATATCGTACCAGTTTGCTTGCATTTAATTTAATTTATGGCAAACAATACATACTCGGAAATATTTTAACGGTTGATTTTCATTTTGGAATAGGAGTTGGTGGCGAATCTATCAATAAAAAAGACCATCAAAATACATTCTCTTATTATGATAACCCTTATGTATCCAATTTTGGCAATTGTGTAATTGTTAGCAGTGAATTCCCTCTTACACTTACCGCCGGTATTTTAATTGGAGGTATTTTTAAATAAAATACATACAATTATTTACTTACTTAAAATTTATTCTGAATAAGGAGATTTTTTAGAATAAATATAGGTTTTATATAACGATTATATAGTCGCTCCTTATACCAAACCGCTAATCCCGTCTCGTCAAGTTCTAATAAGTGTTTTTGACGAGACTGACTATAAAATATAGTTAATAGTCAAGTAAAAAAAATCTTTCGCTAAAAAATAAAATTAAACAAGTACCCCGTTATAATAATACCAATCCCTACAATGGTTACAAAAGTGATAATCAAAGGAAGTTTCAATACTTTACGCAATATTATCAATTCTGGCAGGGACAGTCCAATCACTGACATCATAAACGCTAACGATGTTCCTAATGCGGCTCCTTTTTCAATTAATACGGAAACAATTGGAATAATACCTGCTGCATTTGAATACAATGGAATACCAATTAATACAGAAAGAGGAACAGCATACCATGCAGACTTTCCCATGATGGAAACCATTAAATTTTGAGGTACATAGCCATGAAAAATGGCACCAACCGCAATGCCAATAAGAACATAAAGCCAAACTTTACCGACAATATCTTTTACGGCTCTAAAACCTTCATTTATTCTTTGTGAAAATTTCATTTTATCTTCTACAAGTGTATTCTCACTTAGTTGCGTTTTAAATACCCATTCTTCCACCCATTTTTCAAGTTTCAATTTATTTATGATATACCCTGCCATTATAGAAATAAATAATCCTGTAGTGATATAAAGCATCATCGTTTTCCATCCAAACATTCCCAATAATAAAACTATCGCAACTTCATTTATCATGGGTGAAGCAATAAGAAAAGAAAATGTAACACCTAATGGGATACCTGATTCTACGAAACCTATAAATAATGGAATAGCAGAACATGAACAGAAAGGAGTGACCACTCCTAAAAGACTTGCCAAAATATTACCCAGAAATAATGATTTCCCTTCTAATGCCTTACGAGTACGTTCAGGTGTAAAAAAAGTACGTATAATACCAACTATAAAAACTATTACTACAAGTAATAAAAATACTTTTGGTGATTCAAACAAGAAAAAACGCAAAGATTCTGTAAAACGTGTTCCTTTACTTATGCTTAATACATTATCAATAAAAAAATCCACAACCGTTTGTAAAGAAAAAAATATAATAATCCACACTATTCCGAGTAATAAGGGAAGTAATATTTTACCTTTTTCCGTATTAAAAACTTTCATTATAATATTGATTATTGAAGATAATATAAATAGGTATAATAAAAGCCTATTGAAATAAAAATAATAGATAAAATACGACGAAACCACTTTTCCATTATTTTTGTCTTGTGGTAAAAACTTCCAATACTCGAAATGCTGAATGCCAATAAATAAGCAACTATTATAACAGGGAGTCCTGTCGCTATAGCGAATATCAATGGAAGAAACAATCCAGTTGGACTTGTAACTGTTAATGGTATAAGCATGCCAAAATAAAATACTCCACTGGAAGGACAAAAAGCAAGTGCAAAAATAACTCCCAATAGAAATGCACTTAACCCATGCGAAGAATTTTTTTTATGTTCAATTTTTTTGGATAATTGGTTAAAACTCGGAAATTTAATTTTAATAAATTCTAGTAATAAAACACCGATAATAATTAAAAAAGGACCGATAATTTTTTCACCATACTGTACAAAAATCTTCTTAATAGAAATTGTTTCTACACCAAAATAAATAATAATTCCAAGTACAGTATAACTGAAGGCTCTTCCAAGTGTATATACAATTCCGTTGATAAAAATACGACGTTGAGAATTCAAATCCTTACTTATAAAACCAATAGCTGTTATATTAGTTGCTAAAGGACAAGGGCTTATAGCCACCATCAATCCTAAAATAAATGCAGTTAGTATAGGGAATTGAGTATTGTCGAGTAAGTGTTGCAAATATTCCATCTATTCCTGGTATTTTAGTGCAATGGAGATTTTTTCTTTTAAGTCATCATTAAACTTTTTGGGATTGTTTCGTGAATATTGAAAAGCAAAACTGGTAAGGTCGTCTTTGATTTCATTTTTCCCATGAAGGGTTTGTAAAATTAGTGTTGAACCATAAGCACCGTATTTATCTACCAATGCCTTGTTTTTTGAATCATCACTGCACAATATGTATAATTTTAAAGTACCTGCATCCATTTCCTTTTTATAATATGTATTAAGTACATTTTTTGTATTTTCTTCAATCGAAAGGCATGTTGGGCAACGATGGGTTGTATGAAAATAATATATTTCTACTTTGGGTTTATTGATTGATTTCGTTTGACCAAATGCTGTTACGCTTACAAATATAGCACAGTATAATGCTAATAATCTATAGTTTTTCATAGTAAAACAGTTTATTTATTTTTTTCAATGATTTCTTTCAATTCCTTTATAGACGGAAGTTTTCCTGCTAATACAACTTTTTTATTTATAACTAAACCCGGAGTTTGCATAATACCATAAGACATTATTTTGGTTATGTCTTCTACTTTTTCAACGTTAGCAGATATGTTCATTTCTGCTAATACATTATACACCATTTTTTCTAGTACCTTACAGTTTGCACAACCTGTTCCAAGTATTTTAATTTCCATAGTATCCTTTTTAATTATTGATTTTACATGAAATGCTACTTTTTTGAACCTGCTTAAAAAAGTCATTAAATATATTTTGGGCAATTGTCCAGTTTTCTTTATCAATGCAATATTTTATTTTTGGGAATTCAATAGTTCCCTGTATTAAACCTGCTTTCTTAAGTAATTTAAGATGTTGAGAAACGGTTGCTTTTGATAAAGTTAATTCTTTATGTATCTCACCAAAATAGCATCCCTCTAACGAAGCAAGAAAGTCTAAAATAGATACTCGTGTAGGATGTGAAAGTGCTTTTGCATAAATTGAAATCTGTATTTCGTTTTCTGTAATTTTCTTTTTTGTCATATTCGTTTGAATTAAGTTAGTATTTTAACGAACTGTTTGCAAAAATACAAACATAAGATTATTTATACATTATGTCACACTACAAATTAACAATATTTAACAATTAAACTAACCCTTATACCAAACCGCTAACAAAAAAATGAAATAAATTTTGTCCCGTCAAACTCTAATCTCGTCAATAATGACGAGACGGGATGCCGACAGACTAACAGTTTTAAAACAAAAGCGAAGCGAATGGTTTTAATGAACTTGTTAGCAAGTTGGTATAAATTTTTCACTTGCGGATTTTAGGAAGAAATATAAATATAGTTTAATTGGTTGCACTGTAGCAAAAAAAACAGTATTTTTACATCGCTTTTTATTGGATATGAAAACTACACAGTGGCTTGCCCTTTATACGCGTTCTCGTTTTGAGAAAAAGGTTTATAATTCCCTCCATGAAATGGGAATAGAATCTTTTTTGCCGTTGCAAAAGACATTGCGTCAGTGGAAAGACCGAAAAAAATGGGTACAGGAACCGCTCATTCGCTCGTATTGTTTTGTCAACGTAAATCAGAAAACCTATTATCTTCCACTTACGGTTCCGGGTGCTGTAAAATATATTTGGTTTAATCATAAGCCTGCTCCCATTAGCGAAGAGGAAATAGAACTTCTTAAATCGCTCTCACTTTCAACATACAGGGTTGACACACTTCCTACTCCGCTTATTATTGGTCAGAAGGTAAAAGTAATAGCCGGTATTCTAAATGGATACGAAGGCGAAGTGATGCAGTTAAATGGAAAGCACAAAGTATTGTTTCGTATTAGCAACCTGCCTGTTTCGGCTTGTGTTGAAATACCTAATAATTACTTGCAAGTGCTTTAGATATAAATAATTATAAATGCCCCGTAGGTTACAGACTGTAACTGAAAGGGCGGAGCTGTTGCATGAATATAAGTTTAAAACATAGCCTTATTTTTTATGTATATTTTAATCATAGTCCCCATGGTTAAATCAAAATATTTTTGAAATTATTACATTCGTAATGCTTTTAAAATTATTTGAGTATTTATAAGTAAAAGAAATTATTATTAACAAATGAAGCAGTATTTATGTCAGAGAAGAAACAAATTTTAGTAACACAACCCTTTCTGCCACCGTTGGATGAGTTTAATGAATATTTAAGACAAATATGGGAGTCGAAGTGGCTAACAAACAATGGGAAATTTCACCAGGAGTTGGAAAAAGCACTTTGCGAATATTTGGGTATTAAATACATATCGCTGTTTTCAAATGGAACCTTGGCGTTGATTACAGCAATACAAACGCTCAAAATAACTGGTGAAGTTATTACAACGCCTTACAGTTTTGTAGCAACATCTCATGCCCTATGGTGGAATAATATTAAACCTGTTTTTGTCGATATTGAACCTGAAACATTTAATATTGACCTGAACAAAATTGAAGCAGCCATTACTCCAAAAACCACAGCCATCATGCCTGTACATGTGTATGGAAATCCTTGCCGGGTTGAAAAAATCAAAGAAATAGCCGATACGTATGGCTTAAAAGTGATTTATGATGCCGCTCATGCGTTTGGCGTTAAAATAAATAATAATTCCGTTTTGAATTTCGGCGATTTATCTGTCATGAGTTTTCATGCTACCAAAGTTTACAATACATTTGAAGGCGGCGCTATTGTCTGCCATGACGAAGCGACCAAAAAAAGAATCGACTTTCTAAAAAATTTTGGCTTTGCCAATGAAACCACTGTGGTTGCTCCCGGAATTAATGCTAAAATGAACGAAGTGCAGGCATCTATGGGATTATTGCAATTAAAGTACATTGATGAAAATATAGAGAAACGAAAAAAAATTGCCGAACTATATCGAAAGAATTTAAAAGACATAAAAGGTATTTCTTTTATGCATGATTTGTCCGGCGTTAAGCACTGTTATCCTTATTTCCCAATATTTGTAAATGAAGAATACAGCAGGACCCGCGATGAATTATACGAAGAATTAAAAAAGAATAATATATACGGACGTCGCTATTTCTATCCCCTGATTTCTCATTTTTCACCATACAGAAGTATGGATAGCGCTAAACCAGAGAATTTGCCTGTGGCAGAAAAGGTCTCTAATCAAGTTATTTGCTTGCCCATGTACCCGGAATTAGAAATCGAAGACATTACTAATATAACCTTAATAATAAAAAATATATGAAAAATAATGACATTAATGAAAAAATATGTATTTTTGGAACAGGTGGTTTCGGAAGAGAAGTATTATGCTGTTTAATTGATATTCTTAATGTAAAGAAAAAAAATATTAAAGATTATGCTCTATTCATGGTTGATGACGAATTTTATATTAATGAACAAATTATGGGTATAAATAGTATTCCTGTTTCAGAATTTAATCCGTTAACACATTATGCATTTATTGCAATAGGAGATTCTACCGCAAGAATGAAAATCGCCTCAAAATTGCCACATGAAACAAGATATGCTACTTTAATTCATCCTTCTGCAGTATTATCTAATTGGGTTTATTTGAACGAAGGAACAGTTATTACGGCTGGTACTATTTTAACATGTAATATCAATATAGGAAAACATGCTCATTTAAATCTTCATACAACAATCGGGCACGATTGCAACATAGGAAATTTTTTTACTACTGCACCTGCTGTTAATATAAGTGGTAAGTGTAATTTTGGGAATAATGTTTATATAGGTACAAATGCCTCCATAAAAAATGGAATTACAATTTGTGACAATGTTATAATTGGTATGGGAAGTGTAGTTGTAAAGAATATTTCTACTCCGGGTACCTATATTGGGAACCCAACAAAAAATATTAATGAAAAAAAATAAGATTTAAATTAACATAGATTAATCAAAAATATAATTATGTTTTTTCATCTAATTCATGATGATAAGTTTAT
This sequence comes from uncultured Bacteroidales bacterium, assembly GCA_964431135.1. GTDB lineage: Bacteria > Bacteroidota > Bacteroidia > Bacteroidales > GWA2-32-17 > Ch61. The sequence continues at coordinate 3,936 of CAYSIN010000057.1, read as the reverse complement.
TGACGTTGGCTTTCTACGTTTCGAAGAAGCATTTCCTGGTGAAAATATTTTTATTCTGACCGAAAAAAAAGAAAAATTGAATTTTATAAAAAAAACACCCATAATTAAACTGACACCAGATGAAACAGTTAAATACCTGAAAGCAAATTACACAAACAACGACAAAATCATTATTCATTTTTTAAGAAAAGACAAAGTAAAAATTATTAATAAATTACCGAAGGGCTTTACTATTATCTGGATTGGTTGGGGTGCCGATTATTACCATTTGATATATTCAAGGGAAAAAGATTTTTTTTTAAGTAATACGTTCAAATGGGTACAGATACACAGAGAAGGTAAAAAAAAGATATTTGGATTTTTAAATGATACATTTGGTTTTACTTTTAATAGAAATACACAATCATATAAAAAGGCTTATAAAAGGATTAGATACATTAATACTGTTATAGACGAAGATTATAAGTTAATTAAAAAACGATATCCGAATTTTAAACCCAGATATTTATCGTGGAATTATGGCAATATGACATACTTGGATTTAAAACTAACTCAGGAGGAGAATACAAAGAATATTTTATTGGGAAATAGTGCAGACCCTACTAACAATCATATAGAAATACTTGATTTTTTAAAAAATAGACTGTTGCACGATAGCAAAATTATTTGTCCATTGAGTTATGGCGATAAGGAATATGCAGTATATATAACGCAATACGGAAAAAATCTTTTTGGGGAAAATTTTATGCCTTTGATAGATTATCTCCCCATAGAAGAATATTATAAAATAATTGCATCGTGTTCGGTCGTTTTTATGAATCATTTAAGACAGCAAGCGGTTGGGAATATTCTAACATTATTATTGGCAGGAAGTAAAATTATTTTTCAGGACAAAAACCCATTGTATTTGTTTTTTATTGAAAATGGTTTTTGCGTCAACTCGTTTCAGGAAATTGAACGCAATCCACCATCAATTTATACACCCCTAACCCCTGAGCAAAAAGAGACAAATAAACAATGCTGTATTAAGATTTGGAACGATGAAACAGCCTTAAAACGGACATTGAATTTTAAGAACTTATAGTAATGGCTGAATGCTGAATTAAGGTTAATGTGAAGTATATGAAAATAAGGCATTCAAACCGAAAACATCACAACTGGCTTATTTATAAAAAATATGATTACTTATTAAAAAAATGCAATACCTGTTATAAAGGAGCACTTTATGATTTTGGCTGTGGAGAATCGCCCTACAAAATGTTTTTTCTTAAATATGCAGACACATATACAGGAGTTGATTGGGCAGGCAGTTATTATAAAACAAAGGCAGATATAATTGCCGATTTAAACAAGCCATTGCCTATAGAATCAAATGTGGCAGATACCATTGTGTCAATTTCAGTGTTGGAGCATTTATGTGAGCCACAAACCATGTTAAACGAATCGTTTAGAATTTTAAAACCCGGTGGATATTTTATTCTGCAAGTCCCTTTTCAGTGGTGGGTTCACGAATCTCCTTATGATTATTTCAGATATACTCCTTTTGGGCTAAAATATTTGTTGTCAAAAGCCGGATTTGGGGAAGTTGAAATTTTACCGATAGGCGGTTATTTTACAGCAAGAATATTAAAAGCAAACTATTTTATGGCAATGAAGGTGAACGGTAAAAATCCTTTGCTAAAATTTTTACGAATATTAATTATTCCTATTTGGTATTTTAATCAATGGCTTGCTCCTTTTTTAGATAAATTAGACAGAAACAAAATGAACGAAACGGTTGGATATTGGGTAATTGCTAAAAAACAGGCATGAGCAGTTTAAAAAAGCAAGCAATAAAAGGTGTCAAATGGGCTACCACCTCTACGATTATTCTTACCATCATTAGCATTCTCAAAATTGCCATCTTAACCCGATTTATTCAAAAATCAGACTTCGGGTTGTTTGCTATCGTCATGTTTCTTTTAAATTTTGTTAATTTATTCCTCGATTTGGGAATATCTTCAGCCATTATACATAAACAGGAAATTTCAAAGCACGAATATGCCAGTTTATACTGGTTAAATATTTTATTCAGTTTAGTATTATATGGTATTCTTTTTGTCATCACACCGTTGGTAAGTTCATTCTATAATTTTAGCGAACTGAACCGTATAATTCCTATATTTTCTATCGCTATCGTTCTAACGGCTATCGGAAGTCAGCATCGCATTGTTTGGCAAAAGGAACTTGAATTTAAAAAAATTGCAATAATTGATATTCTGGCTACTTCGGTGTCTTTACCTATGGCTATTTTATTTGCCGTTAAGGGATATGGTGTATATGCCCTCGTATATGCTTCCTTAATTCAATATGCTCTTTCGAGTATTTCGTTTTTGATTTCCGGTATTGTCCGCCACAGAATTATGTTTCACTTCAATTTCAAAGAAACGTTTCCTTTTCTAAAAATTGGTATTTATCAAACCGGTGGACAAATTTTGAATTATTTTAATAGAGATATAGACATTCTTATTATTGGCAAATTTTTTGAACCCGCCATTCTTGGAGGATATAGTTTAGCCAAACAATTAGTTTTTAAACCAATGCAAATTATTAATCCAATTGTCAGTCAAGTTTCCTCACCACTATTAGCCAAAATGCAACATGATTTGGTACAACTAAAAACAAACTTTTTAAAAATCGTAAATTTGGTTTCTACAGCCAATGCCTTGGCTTATTTGCTCCTAATTATTTTTGCAAAATATATTGTACTTATTCTTTATGGGCAGTCGTACGAAAACATTACTATTCTGGTACAAATTCTTTCTGTTTATTTATTTTTCCGGTCAGTGGGTAATCCTGTGGGCAGTTTATTAATCGCTACCGGAAAAACGCAATACGATTTTTATTGGAATTTATTCGTATTGATTATTGTTCCGTTGTTTGTTATTGCCGGTTCTTTTATTAGCATCAATATGGTGGCTATATTTTTATGTATCACATCCATTTTACTGTTAGTCCCCAACTGGTATTTTCTTATTCGTAAATTAATAAATGTTACATTAAAAGAATATTTGTTTAATCTTATTCCCAATATTAAAGGTACATATAATTTTTTTATCACCAGAAATAAAGAATGATGTTTAACAAGTGATACCAAACCGCTAACAAAAAAATGATTTATATCGATACGCATTCAAAAATAGTTAATTGATAAAAGCATTCATATTCGGTTTATTTTGATATAATCGGTATAATACCAAGTAAGCATTATTTAGAGAAGTTCATTAATTTTAATTTATTATAGATATTCTAAACCCCAATATAATTCATGCAAAACGAACTGCAGATTAATCAATTTTCATCACACCTTTTTTGGGATGTGGACTCATCCAACATCAATTTTGAAAAAAATAAAACATGGCTCATACAGCGTGTGTTGGAATATGGACTGATAAACGACTGGATGCTGATATCTGAATATTACGGTATAGACGATATTGCACAAACAGCAATCCTGTTGAAACATCTGGATAAAAAATCTGTTTCTTTTATCTCTGCCCTGTCGGGCATTCCTAAAGAAAAATTTTTATGTTGCACTACCAGTCAGTTGACCCCAAAATACTGGAACTTATAAATAAATTGATGCAGATAGATGCATTTAATCAACTTCGATTAGTTGGAGGGACATCGCTGGCATTACAAATAGGGCATAGAGTATCCGTTGATATAGATTTATTTGGGACATTAGACATGGATGAATACGAATTATCAAAGATTTTAAATAGTATAGGTTCTAATACTCTTCTAAATAAAACCCAAAATATAATACCAAACCGCTAACAAAAGAATGAAATGAATTTTGTTAGTTGGCTTTGGTTAATGCCGACAGACTAACAGTTTTAAAACAAAAGCGAAGCGAATTGTTTTAATTATCTTGTTAGCAAGTCGGTATAAATA
>CAYSIN010000056.1:0-18947 GCA_964431135.1 uncultured Bacteroidales bacterium | reverse complement strand
GAGCAATAACATTTATGTTGTAAAAATGCATAAAACTACGATTACAACAACCTTTAAAAGAATAAATGTACATTTCATAATGCGTGGTTTTTATTAATTAATATTTTATGTTTCAATATATTAGGAAATAATAAGGAAATGAATAATATGCTCTGCACATTGAAATTAAACACATGAAAAATGTGCATTAATTTGTGTTTAAAAGATGTCATCATATAATTTTAAGATAACAAAATATTTAATGTTAACGAAGATATAATAATAAGGTTACAAAAAACGTTAACATTTTATAAAAAGTTATGAACCATGTTAATAAGTTCATTGTAATCTATTGATATTCAGAACTCCTTACACGATAACCAATAATCAGGGATTCACGAATATTATTCGTAAACAAATATTTCCCCAAAAATAATAAATTTCATAAATAGTAATCTTGGCGTCCTTTGCGTATATATTCATGGCGTTCTTTGCGGTTAACCCTTTTTTACCGCAAAGTGCGCGAAGTTTTACGCAAAGAGCGCAAAGAAACCGTTTTAATAAATTTATCCTGTTTATTTTGCTATAAATTATTTAAAAACGGTGCAATATTAAATTACGAAATAGGTAAGGAGTTCTGATATTATGATAGATTACAAATAATAAAAATTTTTTCCACTCTCGTCTTCGTTTGTAACGAGGATGTACATTTTCATTTTTTTGTTAGCGGTTTGGTATTAAATTTTACATTTGCTATTTGAATTTTTATATCTAATAGTACGTCTCGTCAGCAATGACGAGACAAAAAAGCGAGTTTTTTAAGGAACGACTATTTATGTTGAGGTCTTAGTAAATCGTTAATGGTTTTAACAGGATTGAATGTAACAAGGGGTACTTCTACAAAAATGGTATTCCAATATGCCATAGCGCCATTCCATAATCCTGGCAGTTCAAGTGCCTTTAATGGTTTCCCATCTTTTGACTTTTGTGAGATAAATCCACTATTTTTATCCACAAATTTGGATAAATCGTATTTTTCGCCTTTATAATTTTTTACACTACATACAAGGTCAACTGGATTGAAATGCGTAGCCTGCATGAAAATATATTTTTGTTGTGGGTTGTTTAAATCGATTTGAGATGATTCTATTATTTGCAACGATTCGCCCTGCATGGCATCGTTAATCCAATAGGGACCTCCACCGGGTTCACCTTCATTCCTAACCATTCCGCATATACGTATGGGGCGAAACAATAATTGCTTCATATCGGTTACCGTTGAAATATTCTGATGAAAATATGTTTTGAAAAATTTTTTTAACGAAGATAATTCCGAATTATTAAACTTATTTTCATTCCATAATTGCTGATAGTGATATATTTCATTCTGTATAAATACCAGTAACCCTCCAATAACTTTTTTGTACCGAACAGTTTCGTTTTTCAATTTGTCGGGCACCACATTATCAATATTTTTAATAAAAATTAAATCAACATTGTCAATAGCGTTTAAATTATGAATAAGTGCACCGTGTCCAGCAGGACGAAATACCAGTTGACCGTTTTTATCTCTAAAGGGTTCATTGCTCAAATCAACGGCAATGGTATCGGTAGAAGGTAACTGCGTTGAATAATCAATATGAAATGTAAGATGGTATAGATTTTCGTATCTTTTTTTGGTTTGCTGAACTATATGTTCCATTCCTTTTTTATATTCAGGTGAAACGGTAAAATGGAGTTGTGCTTTTTGTTTTAACGAAGTAGCATATAACGCACTTTCTACTAAATGCTCTTCCAGTGATGTTCTGCATCCATCGGGATAATAATGAAACAGAAGCATTGCTTTGGGTAACGAACCATAATTTAATCCTTTTTCAGTCAAAATATAGTTTATCCATTCTTTGGGCGAAAGAGAAGCAGGTTCATCGCCATTTACTCGTATTAATTCAATCAATTTATTGTAAAAGGCAAATTGCGTAATGTTTGTCAATACTTCGTTGACTGAAGGAAAAACCTGTAAATCCTTTTCACTTTCCAAATAAGCATACAAATCTTTAAACATACGTGTTGCTGCACCCGATGCTGGAACAAACTTCAATACAGAATGCGTGTGTGAATATTCATCGTACCTGTGAATGTATTTTTCTTCTTCATCCGCCGACAGTTTTAAAATTCCATCATCAATAACGGCAGGTTTTTTAAGGTTTATGTATGGAAAACCTTGTCTAAAACTAGACAATTGTTCTTCAATGGTTAAAAGCGTTATGCCTTTTTTTTCAATTTGTTTCTTATCCTTTTGGGTAAACATATTGATAACTGTTTATAAGTAATGAAATACGTTTATGAAAAATATTTATTTTGAATGAAAATGGCTATGCGATAGGAAAACCAAACCATGATGGGTGCTATTATCACGTCAACCGTATAGTGTGCATGTTGAATAAGCAGTAAACAAGCCACTGCCAATGTAATAAAAGCATATACCGTTTTGATTTTTTTATTTTGAATTACCATAAAAAATAAAAACATAGAAGCCGTATGCCCAGAAAAAAAGAGGTCTTTTAACATTACATTGCCCGAATAAAAAGTGCTTTCCAAAAATATATCTCGTAAGGGAATAATATTTACAGGTGGTTCCAGTGGGGTAACATACATGCATCCCATTCTAACTATAAGAATAAGCATATACGTCAATGCTGTTAATACGGTCATATCAGGCTTGCGAATAACATATATAATACCAAAAATACTTCCTATATAGGTTAATATAAATAAAGGTATAGCAACATTGGCAGTAGGGATTATGGACAATAATGGGTCGTTGAGAACAGTGCCCTGTCGAGATTCTATATAATCAAGAAAAAAATAAGTAACAGCAAGTACACCTATAAACAATAAAAACAATAAGGCGAGTCTGTATGTGTGCCTTTTAATATATTCACTCCATGTTTTCAATACAAAACATTATGATAAAATACCAAGTATTTTGGCTGCTTGCGTACATTTTTCTACGGCTTCGTCGATGTGGTGTTTTTCGTGAGTAGCCATAAGAGAAAAGCGAATAAGGCTTTCTTCAGGTTTTACTGCGGGGCTGATAACTGGATTTACAAAAACACCATTATCGGCAAGCAGTTGAGTAAAAGCAAAAGTTAAATGGTCGTTACGGACATAAAGTGGGATAATTGGAGTTTCGCTTTTGCCTGTATCAAAGCCGGCTTCGGTTAATACTTTTTTAGCATAATGTGTATTTCCCCACAATTTTTCGATACGTTCCGGTTCATCATGAATAACATGAATGGCTTCAATAACACTCGCCACGGAGGCGGGTGTAAGACTTGCACTGAAAATAAGGGAGCGGGCATTATGCTTTAAATAATTAATAATTTCTTTTGAGCCAGCAATAAATCCACCTACAGTTGCAAGCGATTTGCTAAAGGTTCCCATAATCAATTCTACATCATTTTCTAATCCAAAATGATTGACCGTACCCGTACCATTTTTACCTAATACTCCAAGTCCATGTGCGTCATCAACCATAACGGATGCACCGTATTTTTTTGCAATTCTAACTATATCGGGCAAGGATGCAATATCGCCTTCCATGCTAAACACGCCATCAGTAACAATTAATTTTATTTTATCTGTTGGCAAATCGTGAACAACGTCTTCCAGCGAATCAGTATCGTTATGTTTGTATTTTAATATTTTTGAAAAACTTAATCGTGTCCCTTCAATAATGGATGCATGGTCGCTTTCATCAATAATTATATAATCATGTCGCCCTGTGATGGAAGATATAACTCCTTGATTGGTTAGAAAGCCTGTACTGAAAACCAATGCACTCTCTTTATGTACAAAATCGGCTAACATCTGCTCCAATTCAATATGCAAATCAATAGTGCCATTTAAAAAACGTGAACCTGCACAGCCTGTGCCATACTTTTCAACTGCCTTCATGGCTGCTTGTTTTATTCGCGGATGACTCGTTAAACCCAAATAACTGTTAGAACCAAACAATAACATCCTCTTGCCTTTATAGACTATCTCGGGGTCCTGTCCTGATTCCATTACCTTAAAATAAGGATAAATGCCAGCCTCCATTACTTCCTGAGGTGCCGTATAAGTAGCCATTTTTTTCTGTAACAGACTAGTACTCATATATTATTTTTATTCGTTATTGAATTTTGGAGTGGCAAAATTAAACTTTTTTTTTTATATACAAACATGATTATTTTTATTTATGTATATATGCGTTTAATCTTATTTGAAAATAAGGCACTTACTATTATATAAAAAATTTATTTACCTGTTTTCTGATTAAATTTTTCTAAACCGCTATCTAAAAAATTGATAAAGTCATCTATATTCAGATTATAGGCGTGTGGCTTGATAAGCATATTACCACTTGTGTCTAATAAAACATAATAGGGCTGTGCGTTTACACCAAAGTGTGAAATTTGAAAATCGGAAAATTTTTTTCCAATGGATGTTTTTGTTTTACCATCTATGTTTGAAACTACCCATTCGCTTTGCGGTAATTCTTTTTTATCATCCACATAAAGGGCAACTACTACAAAATTTTCACGCAACCTTTTTAATATACGTGGATCGCTCCATACAGTTGCTTCCATTTCTCGACAATTGACACAACCATGACCCGTGAAATCAATAAACAAAGGTTTATTTTGCTGTTTGGCACAAGATAATGCTTGTGAATAATCAAAATATCCCTTTAAGCCATGAGGCAGATGTAAAAACTCAGCATATTTGGGTTTGTCGCATATTTCCATGCTTTCATTGGTTGAATTTGAATACAATGTTGAATTGTTTCTAACAATAGCATTCATATCAAAATCAAGCGTATTTTGTGGTGGTAAATAACCCGCTAGTGCTTTTAAGGGTGCACCCCAAAGTCCTGGAATCATATATACAACAAAGGAAAATGTGATAATGGAAAGCATCAGTCTAACTACACCAATATGTTGAACCTCATCGTCGTGGGCAAATTTAATTTTTCCAAGTAAATAAAAACCCATGAGTGAAAAAATAACAATCCACAACGATAAATATACCTCACGGTCCAAGATTCCCCAGTGATAGGTTTGATCGGCTATGCTTAAAAATTTTAAACCCAGTGCCAGTTCTAAAAATCCCAACACAATTTTAACAGCATTAAGCCAGCCACCCGATTTGGGTAAACTTTTCAATAAGGAGGGGAACCATGCAAAAATGGTAAACGGTAAGGCAAAAGCAAGCGAAAAACCGAACATGCCAACAATGGGTTCCAGCACTTGTCCGCCGGCTGATTTTACAAGAATAGCACCAACAATAGGTCCTGTACATGAAAATGAAACCAACACCAGCGTAAATGCCATAAAAAAAGGACCAAAAATTCCACCTTTTTCTGCTTTTTGGTCTGTTTTATTTACCATCCACGACGGCAACACCATTTCAAACAAACCAAAAAACGAAGCCGCAAAAACCATAAATATTAAAAAGAAAAATATATTGGGAAGCCAGTGTGTGCTGAGAAAGTTGGCAAAATTGGCACCCAGCGTAATGGCAACCACAGTTCCTATTACTGTATAAATTAATATAATGCTTATACCATAAACCAATGCTTGAAATCGGGCTTTCTTTTTATTGTCTTCGTTGTGCATAAAAAAGGAAACCGTCATGGGAATCATGGGAAATACACAAGGAGTTAAAATAGCAGCCAAGCCGGCTAAAAAGGAGAAAAAGAAAAACCACCACAGTGAGTTGTTCTTTTCGTCAGTATTACTTATTCCAGAATCATTTCTTTCTGACGCTATCGTATGGCTTAAAGTATCAGCAAGAGTTGAAGTAATAGCGGTATCTGTTTGTTCAAGCGATGTAACACTAACAGTATCCATTGTTTCCTTCTCAGTGGTTGAATTGACAGGAATAATGAAGTCCTGTTCCTCCATAACACACATACCATCCAATAAACAGGCTTGATAATCTATAGAAACCTCTATATAAAAAGGTTGTTTTGTTTTTGCTTCTATGGTTTGAAAAAAAGTAGCGTCATGAATATGAAAACTGCGTTGCGATTCCATTAATGAATCGTATTCTATAACTGGTTTGGGTGTTTCTGTAATCCTGCCTTTTAAAAGATAATTTGTACTTCGTTTAAAATTGAATGTAAGTGGATTCAGTTTATCGCTTAACGTATAAAAATGCCAGTTTTTTTCGGGCTTCGCTTTGAATACAAGTTGATACTCATTTTCGCTTAACGGTTTCAACTCATACGTCCACAAAACATGCTTCTTTATTTGCCCGAATGAACTAACTGCAACAAAAAACAATAATATAAAAGGAACTATTCTCATCTGATAAAAAAATTGAACGTGCAAAAATATAGATTATTTTAAATAAATTGTGTCAGGAAAATTTAATAATGTAAAAAAAATGGTAAAAAAGACGAATATTTTTTTTGAAAAAATATTTTTAAAAAATTTGGTTGTTTAAAATAAAAGAATTACCTTTGTCTAATATTTTGTTGAATGATATATCGTCATATGAAATTAATGAGGCAACCATTTTATTCACTTATTTGTCTTATCAAAATGAAATAATTTAATAGTTTATTTATTATGAAAAAATATTTATTTTTATTAATGCCGTTCATGTTTACAAGCCTTTTTATGAATGGTCAATTTTCTATTTATAATATTCAGGTGTCACAACCAGTAAATGCCAATATGTTAGTGGATCAACTGGTCGGTTTGGGAGTTACATACAGCAACCCTACTTTTACAGGAAGTTATAGTGGTACATCGGCAGGGAATGCAGGATTTTTCAGTGGAGGCACTGCACCGGTGGGTATTGGAAATGGTATTATTCTTTCAACCGGAAATGTCGGACAACACTGGTACACCCATACATTAATTACTCAAGCAAATACGTATTATGATTTAGGAACTGAAACAACTACTGGAGGTGATGCTACGCTACAGGGAATTGTAGGAGCTACTACGTATGATAGAGCGGTATTAGAATTTGACTTTGTTCCCGAATCCAACTTTATTGAATTTCGTTATGTATTTGCTTCGGAGGAATACAATGAATGGGTAAACAATATTTATAATGATGTATTTGGATTTTTTGTTACCAGTTTGGAAGCAGATGGTTATAACTACTCCAGTAAAAATATTGCTATTGTACCTGGTACACCCAATACAGCCGTAGCCATCAATAATGTAAATAATGGACCATGCGCAGACCCTACAAATTATCCATGGGAACAGGGAATAGGTCCGTGTACTAATTGTGCTTACTATATAGATAATACCATAGCAGGAAAGCAAATAGAATACGACGGATTGACAACTGTTCTTACCGCATCCTGTGCTGTTACTCCCTGCAAACATTACCACATGAAAATAGCCATTGCCGATGTCAGCGACCAATGGTTAGACAGTGGAGTGTTACTCGAGGCTGGTAGTTTTACAAGTCCTGTTGTAAGTGATATAAATTATACTACTTCCAATCCTGCTGCAGGTAATGGTACGGATATGGTAGAAGGATGCAGCAATGGTTCAATTACATTTTCTTTAAGTGCACCCACGCCTATCAATAGAAATGTTCCATTTACTCTTAGTGGCAGTGCACAATTTGGTGTTGATTATTCTACTATTCCCGATATTTCTGGAACATATACGCCTCCCAACAATTATTATGTTACTATTCCTCAAAATCAAAGTTCAACCACATTAACCATTGTCCCTATTCTTGATGGAAGTGTTGAAGTAACGGAGTCTGTTGATTTTGCTATTCAAACGAATATGTGTGGCACTCCGATTATCAGTTCAGGAACTGTATATATTCTTGATAACTCGACTCCTTTTTCAAGTTCTTTACCTGCTTCTTATGATATTTGTGAAGGTAACAGTGCTACTTTAACAGCCAGTATCAATGGCGGTCAAACACCACTTTCCTATAGTTGGAGCACAACAGAAACAACCAATCCGATAACAGTAACGCCCTCTTCAACGACAAATTATTCAGTTACCATAACCGATGCTTGTGGAATTACAACTACAGCATCTACAGCGGTCAATGTAAATCCTGTTCCTACAACCATTCCTTCCACTTTTACACAATCCATTTGCAGTGGAAGCAGTACCAATATTTCTTTAAGTTCAAACGTCCCAACGGCTACTTATACATGGACAACATCAGCCCTTGGAAATATTACAGGATATGCCGATGGTACGGGAAATACCATTCAACAAACATTAACGAACAATGATGCTACACCCGGTACAGTAACCTATACTATTACAGCGTCTGTAAGTGGGTGTATAGGAACACCACAAATAGTTACGGTAACCGTTAATCCTATTCCAGTTATTGACACGGTTATAACTACGCCTATTACTGTATGTACAGGAAATCCTGATGGAACAATTACTATTCAAGCATCGGGAGGCAATCCCCCTTATAATTATTCAGTTGACGGAAGTCCGTTACAATCATCCAATGTATTTACGGGGCTTGACGGCAGCATCCATAATGCCATGGTACAGGATGCTAATGGATGTCAGGCTACATATTCCAATATTTCAATAAGCAGTACCAGTGGACCTTCTATTGTACAAGTTCTCACTACTGACTTAACTTGTTTTGGCGTTAATTCAGGTATTATTGTCATTAATGCTACGGGTGCTGATGAATACAGTATAGATAATGGAAATACGTGGCTTCCTACCGATACTTTTATTAATTTACCTGCCGGCACGTATAATATTATAGTCAGAGATTTAGGAAACTGTACTGCTGCGACTGCGGCTACTATCAATTCTCCGTCTCAATTAAATGCTACTTTTACTGTTATAGATGAATTATGTGGAACTCCTGGCAGTGCACATATCTCTGTTACGGGTGGCGTTGCCCCTTATTCCTACTTATGGAATAATACTTCAATAGCCGATTCTATTTATAATGTATATAATGGAACTTATATGGTTACTGTTACCGACCAAAACAACTGTTCACAAATATTTACAACCAGTATAGGTAATATACCTGCACCCACCATTGATAGCATCGTAACTTCAAATATTTCATGTTACAACGGAAATAATGGAAGCATTACCATTCTGGCAACGGGTGCCACACAGTATAGTATTGATAATGGTGTTACATGGGGTAGTAATTCAACTTTTTCTAATTTACCGGTTGGCACCTATCAGGTTATTATACATGATTCAAACAATTGTACAGATAATGAGACAATTACACTTACTGCTCCTGCTGATATTACTGCACAAATATCCACTACTCCACAAATATGTGAAACACCGGGTAGTGCAAGCGTTATAGTTTCGGGTGGTATTGGACCATATCAATATAATTGGAGCAATGGTTCTACTGTTGATTCTATTTATAATGTAAATAGTGGAATTTATCTTGTTACTGTTTCCGATGCAAATGGTTGTACTAAACAATTTACAGCAACTATAGACCATTTGGGCGGAGACTTTCAAATAAATTATACACAAAACAATGTGCTTTGTCATGGTGATTCTACTGGAAGCATTCAACTTTCTATTTCAACCATTACTCCACCTTATCTGGTTAACTGGTCTCATACTTCCGATACCAGTTTAATACAGCAAAATTTACCTGCTGGTCCTTATAATGTTACTGTTTCCGATGCATACGGATGTACTTCCATTACTACTATTAATATTATTCAGCCTGTTCAATCGTTATCTCTTACTTATCAATCTGTTGATATCACTTGTGCCAATGCAAACGATGGATTAATTAACCTGAATGTTCAGGGTGGAACATCACCTTACATTTATGTTTGGTCTAACGGAGGCAGTAGCAGTTCTATTTCTCCTCTGGCAGCGGGATTGTACAGTGTAACTGTTACGGATTCCCATAACTGTACCATTCAACAAGATTCTATTTTAATCACCAATCCTTTGCCATTAACTGTTGAAATTGATGCTACCAATCCGTTATGTCATAACGAAGCACAGGGAATAGCCATAGCTACAGCCAGCGGGGGCACATTACCCTATCAATATCAATGGACAGGCGGTATTATAAATGATACGCTTTCCAATGTAGCACCGGGCAATTATATAGTAACGGTAGTAGATGCACATTACTGCACCATGACGGCTACGACAACGTTGTACAATCCTCCCGCCATGATTGTTACAGGTGAGACATCGGTAAGCGAAACTCATCAGGGAAGTATTGATATTACCGTTCAAGGTGGAATGCTGCCCTATACCTATTTATGGTCAAACAACGCTATAACGCAAGATATATCAGGATTAGGGGGTGGCACTTATATGGTTACTATTACCGATGCCAACAACTGCATGATGACTGACACGTTCAAAATAGATATTCCGTTAGAAATACCGACCGTCATTACACCCAACAAGGATGGCAAGAATGACGATTTTGAAATTGTCAATATTCAGGCATACTCCAAGGTTTCCATTGAAATATATGGCAGGTGGGGTGAAAAACTGTTTACTTTTAGCGGCACAGGAACAGAATACGCCGATAAGAATAACCGTTGGGACGGGAAATATAATGGAAAGGATTTACCCATGGGTTCTTATGTGTATATAATAAAATTGAATGATGATGACCCGTTAACCGGTGTAGTTTGTATAATTCGTTAACCAATAAAATTCAGAGATATGAAAAAGTTAATTTTAATTTTGGTTTGCAGCATTTCAGTATCTGTATATGCGCAGCAATTACCTTTGTATTCGCAATACATGCTAGACAATTTTTTGCTAAACCCTGCTGTTGCTGGAAGTGTGGATTATTTTCCCATTCATTTAACAGCACGTCAGCAATGGGTAGGAATAAAAGAAGCACCCTCTACCCAAGCATTAAGTGCACATTATTTGTTCGAAAATCAACGGCTGGGTGTAGGTGGCTATGTTTTTAACGACAAGTTTGGACCTGTTAGTCGCATTGGCATACAGGCTGCCGCTGCCTATCATGTTCCGTTATCTGGAATTAATTCAAAATTGGGAATAGGATTGGCATTAAAAGCATTTCAGTTTAAGTTTGATGAATCAGAATTAAAAGCAATAGACGATAACGATGCTGCCTTGACGTATGGTACTATCACAAAGTTTGTACCCGATGCCGATTTTGGCTTGTATTTGTACAACGAAAAATATTATGTCGGCTTGTCGGCTTCGGAACTAATTCAGTTGAACATTGATTTAGGTGACAGTTCTGTTGATAAAAATCAAATTGTACGGCATTATTACTTAATAGGGGGATATAAATTTAGACTTAGCGAAAGTTTTGATTTAGAACCCTCTGTTTTAGTGAAAGGGACTATGCAAACACCGTGGCAGATTGATTTTAATGTAAAAGCATATTACATTAAAAATTACTGGCTGGCACTGTCGTACCGTTCCAGCAAGGATTTGGTTATTATGGCAGGGGTAAAGTTTCAAAAGTACTATTTCGGCTATTCGTTCGATTATACTTTCAGCAACCTGAACAATTACAGTAGTGGAAGTCACGAAATACTTATCGGCGTAAATCTTACGGAAGGTAAAAATAAAGGGTCGAAATTATTATAACGAAGTAAGTGCCAAAAATACTTTAAACGCTCTAAGTATTTTTTCTTTTAGTGTACCTCGTATTTCTAAATTTCTTTATTTTGCATATTCGTTATATAAATTATTATGCCCATTCAACTGTATTCAGCATCCGCAGGAAGTGGCAAGACATACAACCTTGCCTTATTTTACTTGAAAATAGCATTGGCTCAGGAAAACAACTTCAAGAAAATTATTGCCATTACATTTACCAATGCGGCTGCCAACGAAATGAAGGAACGCATTTTAAAATATCTTTATGAATTATCAAAAAATACAGCGGATACAAATTTAAAAAGTACCTTGCTTCAATCGATAAATTTAACAGAAAACGAATTGCAAAAGCGTGCCCACCATGTATTAAATCGGATTATTCAAAATTATTCGCAATTTGCCGTTTATACCATTGACAGTTTTCTGCAACGTCTGTTCAAAGGAGTTTTATACGAATTAAATATCCGTTACAATTACGATTTGGTGGTCAATAACTCCGATTTGATAGATAAAAGCATTGCTCAGTTTCTTTTTAATATGGATGAGAATAACAAAGCATTATACTGGCTTACTCATTTTATCGAAAATCAAGTTGAACAAGAAAAGGCTGTGAATTATCATCAATTATTAAATGATTTAGCCAATGAAATTAATAAGGAATTTTTTTATCAATATGAAGAAAAATTTAATACACTCCGTAGCGATGATTTTGAACAATGGGTTCCCATTTTGAGCAATATTCAAGAAAATTTTATCGCACAATTAAAAGTCTTTCATACTGAATTTTTAGAATTGTTGCAAAAAAGCGGACTTTCCATAGAAAGTTTTTCTCAGGGTGAACGAGGTGTTGGCGGTTTTTTAGGAAAGAAAATCGGTAATTTCAAAAAAAGAAAAAATATTAGTGACTTAGAGTTTAACAGTTATGTTACAAAAGCCTTGCAAGGCACCGAATTTTGGATTGCAAAAACAAAAAATCGTGAGCAACAACTTTTTTCGCCGTGGGCAGAAGAATTTTTATCTCTTTTGAAGAAGACATGCTGCTTTATTGACCATGAAGGTAAAAAAGAGCAAACAGCCGTCGTGCTGGAACATAATTTATTCAACATTGCCGTTATTTCGTACATTTCACAAAATCTGAAAACATATAAAACCGACAATAACAATGTTTTGCTGTCGGATATTGCCAAAGTACTGAAAGATTTTATCAAGGAAAACTATTTGTTTATTTATGAAAAAACCGGCGTGCGTTATCAGTATTTTCTAATTGATGAATTTCAAGATACCTCACGCATACAGTACGATGTGCTTAAACCATTGATAGAAGAATGTATTTCTAAAACCGAAGCAGCCAGTGTAATGATGGTAGGTGATGTAAAGCAAGCCATTTATCGATGGCGCAACGGCGACTGGACACTTATGCAGAACAATCTACCAGTAGATTTCAAACAGCATATTCAATCTATTTCACTCAACGATAATTGGCGTTCTATGCCTGTCATTATCCACTTTAACAATGCACTGATTAAAAACATTGAAAAAAGCGAAAATGCTACTGCCATTTACCAAGATATATTACAACAATATCCTAAAACCAAAACCGTACAAGTTTTTGACGGTTATGTAAAAGTTATGCTGTTTAAGAAAGATACTAAACAAAAAGAAGAAATGGCAGAGGAAGATGAAAACGAAGACATTTCAAAAAACAATTGGCTCATTCCCGAGATTAAACAACTGTGGCAAAAGAGTATTAAAAATATAGGCATATTGGTAAGGACCAACAAGGAAGCCTCCGAAGTATTCAGACTTTTGCTTTCCGAACTGGATATTCAAGACGAAGCATTCAATATTATTTCCAAAGAAAGCATTGCGTACCAAAATTCATCGGCGGTTTCGTTGCTTGTAAGCATTATTCAATACATGAATCAACCCACAGATTATTTGAAATACCTTATTGGATATTATTATGCTCAAATAACCAATGTCCAACCATCCGATTATACAAAGGTTTTTGAAGAATTTTGTTCGCTATATCCAGATATAAACCAATATTACGATTATCCGCTGTTTGAAAAAGTAACTTCTCTTGTTTATTCATTAAAAAATAGTATTCCCGAAAGCGAACAAGTCTTTGTATATCATTTTTTACAGTTGATAAAAAATTATACGGCTCAAAATCCTGCCAACGACGCTGCTTTTATCAGTTGGTATGAACAAAAAGGAATGTTTGAAACACTTAAAATAAGCGGACAGAAAACGGGCGTTCATATTTTAACCATTCACAAATCAAAGGGACTTGAATTTGATGCGGTGCTAATACCATCGGTTAATTGGTCAAAAAATAAAAGCGAATATCAATGGTTTTCCAAACCTGACGCTATTTTTAACGAATCCATTGTTCCTGCTTTTTTGATAAAGACCAATAAAGAGTTGGAAAATTCCTTTTTTAAAGATGAATACCTTGCAGAAAAAAATAAAAAGGAAATAGACGATTTGAATTTGCTGTATGTAGCAATAACACGTGCACGAAACGTCTTAATGATGGGCGTGGATGAAGTAGAAATTGGCAAAAAAATTCATCAACTTTTTGAAAAAGGTTTTACCGTAACGCTAAACGGGAGTGAAAAGCCCATCGCCGATTTTAAAATAGATACTCCCGATGAAAAAATTATTGCTTATGAAGTGGGAAATCTGGAGAGTTATCAGCAAACAACCTGTAAAGAAATAACCGAAACTATTCATTTTTCTGATGATTATAAACTTTTCAACTATAAATTGGCTGTACGTGAAAACGAGCAATGGTCGTCTAAAAAAAGTATTGCTCATGGAAATCTTGTTCACGAAATACTATCCAAAATTACAAACGAACCTTCATGGAAAGAAGACATGAGCCGTGTGTTTGCCGAAAACAATATTGCTTATGAAACTCAACAGGAAGTTCAACAAATATTATCTCATTTTTTTGCTCAGCGACCGGAAATAGAGAGTTGGTTCAAAAATGCAAAAGAAATTATAAGCGAGCGTACTGTTTTTTCCAATGGCAAGATGTATCGTCCTGATAAAATTTTTATTTTCGATGATAAAACCATTCTGGTTGATTTCAAAACCGGTACTACACCGCTTGAATCATATACAGGACAATTATTGAATTATAAACAATTGCTTCGTCAGATGAATTATCCACCCATAGAATCGTATCTGATAAATATTGATTCGCTTGAAATGCTTAAACTGTAAATGAACGATGAAATCTTTTTTGAGTGATATTGCGGAATACATCATATCAAAGCACGGGCAGTCGCTGGGCAATGTTACAGTATTGATGCCCAATAGACGTTCGTGCGTGTTTTTGCAGCGAGAATTATCTGAACGTATTTCGGAAACAACATGGGCACCTCAAATACTGTCACTACAAGACTGGATTGTTTTGCATAGTCCACTCAAACTGGTGGAAGAAATAGTGGCTGTATTTAAACTGTACGAAACCTACCGTACTTTATTTCCGCAATCGCACGAAACGTTTGATTCCTTTTATTTTGAAGGACAAATAATGTTGAACGATTTTAACGACATAGATTCTGAATTGGTAGATGCGAAAAAACTTTTTATCAACCTGCTTAATCTGAAATCTATTTCTTATGAGTTTAGTTCCAACGAAGAATATGCACATATTTTGCAACGCTTTTCAGAAATTTTTTCAACAACAGCCATACAAAAAAAGCCCAACAACACGACCGAAATTTATTTGGGCATCTGGCAAAAATTGCTTCCACTGTATAATGCCTATCGCAATGATATGATTCGTCAAGGAATGGCTTATGATGGATTATTGCAACGACATTTTGTTGAAACAAAATTACCTCATCTTGAAATTGAGAAAAATCATCCCATTTATATTATCGGCTTTAATGCACTTTCCCAATCGGAACAGAAAATTTTTGACACATTAAAAAAATCCTTTCCATCTTTTTTCTTTTGGGATTATGACGATTTTTACTTGCTGGATGAATACAACAAAGCCGGCTTTTATCTTCGTGATTTGATTAAACGCTATCCTATGCCAAACGACTTTAAAACAAACACTTCTGCTATTAAAAATAAAAAGGTAGAAATATATGCTATGCCTAATGAAGTAGCACAGGCAAAATTTCTGACATCCTTTTTAAAGAATCAATGCACCGACGATACTTCTATTATTCTATTGAATGAAAATATGCTAAACGCCGTTATGACCTATTTGCCTGCTCAAAACGACAACGTAAATATTACGATGGGCTATAACATTCGCAATACTTCGGCATACACACTTATCAAACTGATTTTTTCTTTGCAAAGCCAGACAAAGGAATACAAAGGACAATACTATTTTTCAAAAAAACAATTCATCAACGTTCTATATCATCCCTATTTTAGTCAACTTGAATGGGCAAAACAGTTGTTATCGTATTTTTTAAAACCATCCGACAGGGACGAACCTGTTTTTGTGAACGACATGATTTCATGGGTCGAAATGAACAGCCTATTTAATCAGAATCATGTTCCCGATGTCATGGTTAAAATTATGCAACCGTCCACTGTGCTTGAATATTTATCCAACTTAATCGAATTGCTACGCTTGTGTGAAAATTACCTTTTAGCCAAATCGAACATCATACCATTGAATCGAATAGAAATCCAAGTAATACGAAAATTGTACAATGAACTTGACAATGTTAAATCGTTGCTTTCCATACATCATATCGTCATTCAAAACATCACCACGTTGCAGCGCTTGCTTTTGCAAATGGTTCAACGGATAAATATTCATTTTCATGGTGAGCCGTTGGAAGGACTGCAAATCATGGGTTTGATGGAGAGTCGTCTGCTTGATTTTAAACAGGTAGTGTTGCTTTCTGCCAACGAAGGCATACTTCCAGCCGATTCATTTTCTACTTCGTTTATTTTGTATGCACTGCGAGAATATTTTGGTTTGCCCACTCCACAGCGAAGAGAAGCCATCGATGCCTATCATTTTTACCGATTAATCCAGCGTTCAGAAAATATAACCATTCTGTTTGCCCGATATATTGAGGATGAAGAAAGAGATAAAAGCCCTTTGGTGCGTCAGTTGTTATATAATGACCACATTCAAACGTATGAACATATACTCTCTGACCACATTGTAAAACCCGCATCGTTGCAGGAAGAAATGGTGCTGGAGAAAAAGCAAGTGATAGAAGAATGGAATCATTATTTAGCATACATTCAACAAAAAGGGTTATCGCATCATGCCATCAGTTTATATTTGCAATGTCCGCTTCAATTTTATTTTACACAAGTAAAACGGCTTAAACCCGAAGAACTGTTTCCGGAAGAATTTTCAAATGCCGACATGGGACTGTTGTTTCATGAAATTGTAGAAAAACTTTTTAATACGTATTCGAACGTGGACGAAGTCGTATTAAACAAAATCATCGGTAATGCCGATACCATAATTAATAGCGTTTTTAAAGAGCACTATAAAGAAGAATCAGGAGTGATTCTTCTTTTAAAAACACAAGTAAAATCGTATGTTTACAAATTTTTAAACACAGAAAAAAATAGAGTGCCCTATACTATCTTATCCATCGAAAACGAATTGGACCACATTGTCAACATAAACGATATGACACTTCGCTTATATGGACGTCCTGATAGAATTATTCAGCAAAACGGCACCTATCAAATTCTTGATTTTAAGACAGGCAAAGAAAATAAAACCATTATTCAAAGCGTAGAAGATGTTTTTGCTTCCAATGTAACCATGAAATACTTATTTCAGTTGTTCTTTTATGGATATTTATTCAGCAAGAAAATGCCTGAGGCTGCTACCGTTCATGGTGAACTTATCTTCATTAAAAAATATAACGCACCCAAAAAAAATGCGTTATGCTTAACTATTGATAAAAGCAAAAAATACGAACTCATAAATATATCTGCATTTGCAAACTTTTTTGAAACATTGCTGATACAAAAATGTCATGAAATTTTCTCAAATGATATACCTTTTATACAAACATCCGATAAAAAAAATTGTACGTATTGTGATTTTAATTTAATTTGCAAAAAAATTTGAACTATGTTTCCTGCCGAATTCAACAATTACAAAATAAGAATTAAAGACAAGCCCTATCAGGCTGTTACAGGTGAACAATATGCAAATACGGCTGCCATCAGTTTTCTGAACGAAAAGAATCAGGAAATAAGTTTTATAGAGTTGGGTTATATCTCTGCTGATGAAATTTACCAGTCCATTGCCGAAGGCAAAGCATTAACCCTTGATTATGCGTTCATAGAAAATTTTTCACTTGCCGATTATCGAAAAAAATATAATTTGCCTGCCAATGAAAGCGTTGTGTTAAATACATTTTCTGCAAAATCGAGTGTATTTCTATCCAATACAGTCAACGATTTCAAAAATGCCGTATTTTCAAAAGGAAGTGCCTGCTTCGAAAGCGTCTTGTTTATCAAAGGTGAAGTATTTTTTGACGAATGTATGTTCGAAGATGGCAGTGTTAATTTTAATACTGCCATTTTTGTTAATGGGAATGTCAGTTTTTATAATGCCAATTTTGTGAAAGGAGAGGTGAATTTTAAAAACTGTCATTTCGGAAATGGTTTTAAAAATTTTCAATATGCTTTCTGGGGAAATGATGATATTTTATTTTCAAATACGATTTTTGAAAATGGAAATATTTCGTTTGTGAATTGTTCGTTTGGTGATGGTGAACTGTCGTTTAAGGTTTGTGAATTTGGCAAAGGAAATATAGATTTTAAATTTGCCATTTTTGGAAACGTAAATGTTAATTTTGAGCGTGCTGTAATAGGCGAAGGTACTGTGGATTTTGGTAAAACAGAATTTGGTAACAGTAAATTGAATTTTAATAAATCACAATGGAGCAATGCACAACTCATTTTTAATGAATCGCAAATGTTGGAAGGGAAAATGCTGTTTAAACAACTATTTTTAAAAAACAGTGCTATTCAGTTTGATGAGGCTGTTTTTCCGAAAACGGTCATTTCTTTTAATCGTTCTATTTTTGAAGATACCTCTGTTTCTTTTTTTAAGGCAGATGTACAAGAACTTTCTTTTGAAACCTGTCAACTGAACAATTATTGTGATTTGCGATTAAAACATTGTGAATTGCTTGACTTGTCCAATGCGTTTGTACGCGATATTGTAGATTTATCTTTAGAAGAAAACCCCACTGCCATAAAGCAATTGAATATTTTTGGTACACGGCTGCTGGGCAGATTTTTTATTTCATGGAAAACAAACAATGTACCAAACCCCTATTATTAGGACAAAATTAGTGAACATTTTTATATAAAGAA
>CAYSIN010000055.1:0-19315 GCA_964431135.1 uncultured Bacteroidales bacterium | reverse complement strand
TTTTTAACATAAAGTTATCAACTAATACGTGTTAATATTCGGAGTTAGGGGTTAATTTTTTCAAATTCAGTCGTCCTATGTAGTGAGGGTACTAAACTATGAGAATAGTTTAGAAATTTACCAGTGCCAGTAATTTTGATGAATTTCTTAATCATTTTTATATTAATGTATTATGTTTCTCAGGCTTGCATACAACATCTGTATAAACTTACAATTACGTTTATATCTTCATTATCCACAGTCGTTTTATTTTGATAAATGCTGTTCATGTGAGTAATATTAAATATGTGTCTTAAATAGTTCATTTTGTAACTCCGTATTAAATTTACACTTATACAAAGGTATAACTTTTTTTCATTCTGCCAAATTTTTTTTAAAAAGTTCTCATATAAATACGACATTATATAATTCATATTTAATAGGATAGATACTTTTTAAGGGACGACTATGTAATAGAAAAAATAATGTATCTACTTTTCATAATTTCCTTATTTTACTCCAAAATCAAAAACTTTTGTATTGTTTTGACCATATATTGCAAGATAAGGATTACCAGCATTATTACTTAAGTATAAAAAGCAATATTCACCCGGCACTAAATGTTTCGGAAATGTTATTTTATAAGTATATTCAGATACTTTTTCATATTTAAAAGTTACAAGACATTTATCATCAATTGAAAAATCAGTCTGTCCAATCGCACTAATCTTTCCAGAAACATATTCTCTCTTGTTTTTATTAACATCTAATTTAATCAATTTAAATTCGTTAGGACTAACTGCTTTTGCATTATTATTTGCAACCAAATTTTGGTTCATTAATTGTTGCATATAATTATCTTGATTAGTCACATTTGCATTAGAATTATTTAAGTCCTTTTTTAATGGAGTGAAGTTAAAGAAAAATTCAGGTTGTTCAGTGAATTGATAATTTGCTTCTTTACCTTCAATTTGAGATTTGAATTTTGTAGAATAAACACCAGTGCCTCTTGATGAGGTTACAACTGTTGGATCTAAAGAAATATATTTGTCGTCCTTTTTGAAATAAATACCAGATTCCTTAAAAGTGTAGTTGCCACCATCACTATTAAAAGAATTATTAACATCAGTTATAGTCTCAGTTAGTGATTGTTTATAAACCATTAGATTTATTACTGTGTCACTTACACTATTTTCTTTTAAATTAATTAAGCCTTCGGTGCTAATATCAAATGCACAGGGGCTTGTACTAATTTTTTGTAGTATTATTTTATCACCTAATTTTGCTTTAGTCAACTTTATAACTGTCTCATTTTTAATCGTGTCATTTTTTACTTGACTATTTACTACAATCGTGCTCAAAACTAAGCACAAAAAAGAAACCATGATTTTTTTCATAGGAAGAATAATATTTGAATTTATTAAACTTTTTTCTTTCATTTCAACAAGTGCAAGTGATTCTATGTGTCCGCTATGTCTTTTCATAAACTTGTTGTTAACGTTCGTGTGTAGATTTTCGAAGTGGATTACGGTGAGCGTCAGCGTCCGGAAGGACGTGACGGTCATGCGAGAATCCACAGCTGATGACCGCACAAACCCCACTTTGAAATTTACACGGTGTTAGCAATTGTTATTTATTATAAAAGCCTTCTACTTTGAAGTTGTCGTTATTTTCTATTGGTGTTAATTTATTCTTATCAATTATAAATTTTTTATTTCTCACATAAAAATTGATTCTATCACCTTTCTGCATTTTTTTATTTATAATGAAAATATTTGATTTTTCATTTAGTGGCACGTATTCATAGGAATTAAATTTATGAGAATTTATGTAAGAATAAAAATATAATTTTTGAATATGAATTTTTGGAATTATTAATGTGTCTTTACATATAACTTTCATTGGTTCTCCATCATCTAACATAATAATATCAGGAAATTCACAGAATTTATTGGAGCTTATAAAAAATTTAAACGTTTCAGTATTATCTGCAAATTCGCTAATTTTTACGTAGTCGGTGTCATTGTACTTTGAATTTAAACATATTGTATCTCCATTTCTTGTCCAAATACCAGCAGTGTAAATTGTATCGGTGCAACCACTACATGTTTCATCTTGCCTTATAAAAGTCCTCCAGAAAAAAAATGAACTATCATTGTCTATGGTTAATTGTTTGATGTCATAAAATTTCTCATTATTAGAACCAATTACATTTGGAAATGACACATCTTTTCCAAGATATTTCCCAATTACCTGACTAAAAGTCAAAGTATTGATACAAATTAACACAAATAGTAGAAGTATTTTCATATAATAATTGCTAACATTTGTATAAACTTACCATTACGTTTATATTTTCATTATCCATAGTGGAGTTGATTGATAAAATGCTGTTCGTGTGAGCCATATTGAATATGTGTCTTAAATAGTTCATTTTGTAACTCCGTATATAAATATACACACACAAAGGTATAACTTTTTTTTTCATTCCGCCAAATTTTTTTAAAAAGTTTTCATACCAGAATGCTAACAAAAGACTAATACCGACTTGCTAACAGATTCATTAAAACAATTCGCTTCGCTTTTGTTTTATAACTGTTAGTCTATCGGCTTGAACCAAAACCAACTGACAAAATTCATTTCATTCTTTTGTTAGCGGTTTGGTATTATTTTATTGTATATTCGATTTGAATTGCTTTATGTAATCTTCCCATTTAGTTGTTTTATATGTCTCATTATTGAAAAAATGCAAAAGCATTTCCATATTTTTTACAGGGAAATAACCGGGAACTGCCGATGTAAGTTGATTTTGTTCGTTGATAAAAATCATTTCGGGAAAACTGAGTTGTCCATTGGTTAGAGCAACAGCCAACTGATGTACCAAATTTTCTTTTGGGTTAAATGAATATTTCATTCCATTAAACTCAACCGTATCTTTTGTCAGAACATCAAACTGAATGCAGGTAAAATGTTTATTTAGATAAGCGGCTATGGTATCGTGTTGTAAACTTGTTTTAAACATGATGTTTGTTTCGATGCATCCAGGATAAGTTAGAAATATTATTTTCTTTTTGCCTGTTTTCATACCGTTTTTCAGTGTCATCCAGTTTATTTTGTCTTTGAAGTTGGCAGTATCTTTGTATGTTTTTTCAAAATCCTTTTTAAAATTTTCAAAAGGTTCAATTTTATAAAAATTGCGTGCGAAAAAGATTAAAACAGGTTCAATATCGGCAGCATTCATATATCCGGGAACTGCACTAATTGGGTTTAATGTTTCGTCCAGATATACGATGGTAGGATACGACATTTTATTGTTCATCAACATAACGGCTAAACTGTGTGGTGTCCGATAACCTGTACCTTCGTGGGTGTATTTTTTATCTTTAAACTCGATGGTGTCATACGTTTCTGCATCAAATTTAACCGCATAATAATTATCACGAATAAATGCTTCTATGCTGGGATTGTGAAATGTTTCGGCATCCATTTTTTTACACCAGCCACACCAACTTGTGTACATGTCGATTAAGATTTTTCGTGGCTGTTTTTTATTCAATTCCATAGCCTCTTTAAGTGTGTACCATTTTAATGTTTCTGTTTGTGCCCATAATTGTATAGAGAAACATATCAGTAACAGGGTAAAGAATAAGTACTTAAATCGTTTCATTTTTTTTTAAATAAATTATCAGTTCATCAAAGGTAAACAAAAATTGTTCCCCGTTATGCATATTTTTTAATGTATATTTTCCCTGTTTTAATTCATCTTCACCACAAATCAATACCAGCGGAATTTTCTTTTGATTGGCAATAGTTAATTGTTTTTTGAGTTTTATGGATGAATCGGGGAAAAAATCAAGTTTGATATGTTGTTGATGGAGCATTAAAACCAATTGAAGCAAATCATTTTCCAATTCAGGAACGAAATTGGCAACAAACAATAAAGTTGGTTGTGCCAAGTTTTCGGGAAAACGTTGCAGGGTTTCCATGACATCGTAAATACGGTCGGCACCAAACGACATGCCAACGCCCGACACATTGGGTAAACCAAATATACCGGTCAAATTATCGTAGCGACCGCCACCGCATAAACTTCCCATGGGTACTTCGAGCGATTTTACTTCGAGAATGGTTCCGGTGTAATAGTTCAGACCTCGTGCCAACAGAAAATCAAACGAAACGCTACTATCAAGATGAAGCACCGAAATTTTTTCAAACAAGTAACGCAATTCAGCAATACCTGCAATAGCCGTTTCGTTCCAGATAAAAGATTCGGTCAGGGCGAGTTTTTCCAAAGGTGAAGCAGTGCTTTTTATTTTTAAAATAAATGTTCTTAATTCCTGTTGCTGTACTTCGTTAAAACCTATAATTCCTAATTCCTCCATCATTTTTTCCAGTCCTATTTTATCCAATTTATCCAATATGGTGGTAAATGCATAAAAGTCATGGCTCATATTAAATTTATCTGCCAGTCCCTGTAAAATTTTTCTATTATTCAATACGATTTCCACTTTCAGGTTTAGAGCGTTAAACACATCGTTGATAATGAGCAACAGTTCCATTTCGTTCATGAGTGAAGTGCTTCCAATAACATCCACGTCGCATTGAAAAAATTCGCGATACCTGCCTTTTTGCGGACGGTCGGCACGCCATACGGGTTGCATTTGATAGCGTTTAAACGGAAAAACAATTTCGTTTTGATGCATCACTACGTAACGGGCAAAAGGAACGGTAAGGTCATAACGCAAGCCTTTTTCTGAAATACAATTAGAAAAATATTTTTCACCTTTATTTTTAGCGTCAATAAGGTCAACGTCGTTACTGAATGGAGATAAATAATTGCCGGAATTAAGAATTTTGAAAATCAATTTATCGCCTTCTGTTCCATATTTGCCAAGTAGTGTAGAAAGTTGTTCCATCGAAGGTGTTTCAACGGGTAAAAATCCGTATTGAATAAAAATGTTTTTTAATGTGTTGAAAATATAATCGCGTTTGAATACTTGTTCTGGTGTAAAATCGCGTGTCCCTTTGGGTATGGATAATGATGGTTGCATATTTGTTTTGGTAAAAGTTAAAAAGATGTTGTGTTTTATTTTAATAATTCGGCACTGGTTTTTGCTCCTTTGGAGCGAAGCAATTTAATCATTTGTTCGTTGTCGGCTAAGTCTAGAACAGAGCGACCATTTTGATTCATAGCATTGATATTCGCTCCATGCAGTAATAAAAAACTTACCATTTGGCTGTTATTTCCTTTTACTGCCCACATAAGTGGACTCATGCCAAGTAAATCGGCAATATTAACGTCAGCATTATGTTCAATTAGATAGGTAGCAATATCAAAATGTCCTTCGAGCAAGGCAACGGCTAATGGTGTAGAACCAGTATTTACCGTCTCGTTAACGTTGGCATTATTTTCTATAAGTACTTTGACCACTTCCAAATGTCCATATTTACATGCGTAGCCTAGCGCATTCCAGCGTGCACGATTTTTTTTATTTACATCTATGCCTTTTTTAAGAATAGATGAAACCTTATTTACATCGCCGTTGGCAGCAGCAGTAACAAAAATGTCCAGCAATTTGTCTGGATTAGAAGTAAGTAAAAATAAAATTACAAGTAAAACAGGTTTCATAAAGTACAATTTTTGCGAGTCAAAAGTAGTAAAAAGAATTTTATTTTCATTTGAATTGATATTTTTTTTGCCTTATGGATTTAATTCTATCAAATATAATTTGGTATTATTTAAATTAATTTCGAACGGATACAAAATACGGTAAGTATATTTTTTTTGACTAAGAGTATTAAGATTTGTACTATCACAAATTAATTGAGAATTGGGCAAAGGAGATGAAGTACGAGTTAACAGTTGTTTTCGGATACGTGTAATATAAAAGGTGGCATCATGATTAATAGGAGTAGTTCCATAAACATATAAATTATTATGTTGCGAAAACAAGGCAACTTTTTCTGCTTGTTCTTTGTATGCAAATTGGTTTTTTGAATGGGTGGGCATTATGAATATATTATACATAATGCGTAATGAAATTAATAATAGGATAAAAAATTCCAATTTGAATGAAGATGAGCGATAACAAAGAAAACCTGCTATTAAAAAAATGATGGATAAAATTAAACTTGAGGTAAGAAATACTATGCTATGCTGTTTATATAAAAAAAGATATGCTACAAAAATGCCTATACCTGTAATAAAATATAGCAATGGAATGAGCATGTTAATAAATTTTGTTTGCCATGAATGATGTTGAAAATATTCGGGCAACAGTACTATGTATAAAAATGGGAAAAGCATAAATAAATAACGGGGAAGTGTATCGGGCGATAACCAGTAAACCATAATATTGGAAATAAAAATTAAAAAAGAATACCAGCGTAATGAATTATTTTTTATATCTTCCATGACATTTTTTCGAATAAAAAAGATTAATAGAATAGTCCATGGTAAAAAGTGTTTAAACATATTAACAGGAAAATAGAATATGCCTGTAATTGTTTTTTTTAGTCCCAATTCTATTCCAGTTTTTTTGGTAGATTCGTGCCATAATGTAGTAAATACATTTTCTATAGATTGGTAGTGTTGATAAATAAAATAATAACTGCCAGTTATCAATAAGAAAACAAATATGCCGAAGATATGTTGCCATGTGAGTAGTTTTTTAAATTTTTTTTCAGCCGTAAACCAAACAAGTAGTGATATAGCCTGAAAAACCAATGATGGAAACCCTTTAAGCATATATCCTACAGCCACAAGAAAGTATGATAATATAAACAATCGAGCGTATTGTTCCTTTTTATAAAAATAATATATCAGATACAACTGTACAAAAGTAACCCATGAATAAAATATATCAATTAGTCCCTGAAATGAATCCCAAAACAGTATTCTACCGCCAGTAATTAATATCATGGCTTGAATAAATGCTTGTTTAATACCTATTTCATTTCTTAAAACCAAAAACAAAGTAAGGGCAAAACCCATTAAAGACAGAACAGTTGGTAATCGTAAAATAAATTCAGAATAATATATACCAGCAATTTTTGAAAAAAGAATTAAAATCCAATTGTATAAAGGTGGTTTATTGTAATAGAATTCACCATTGATGGTCGGTGTATACCAATGGTGTGTAATGTCCATCTCCAATGTAACAATACCGCGTGTTGGTTCATCTGTTATCAATGGAAGCATGCCCAGATTAATAAACAGGGCTGGAATGAGTAATAGTAGTATAATCAAGTATATGCCATATTCTTTTTTAAGAATTACTTTCATAAGCACTATTCAATTTTTTTAAATGTATAATAAATACCGCATAATGAAACAAGTACAGTAATTAAATAAAAAATAAGACTTACAGAGACGGATATTTGCTTACTCATTCCTAACCATTGTGCACCGTATAAAAATGTAAGTTCTCTGGCACCCATACCACCAATGGTTATAGGAAGCATAGCAACAATCGAAGAAATTAGAAAAATAAATAAATAGGGTATTATTTTATCGGTACAACCAAGTGATAGAAGAATAAAAAACACCGAAATAACCTGTAATAATTGTACTAATAATGATTGAAAATTTGTTATATGAAGGATGGATTTATATTCCTTAAAAAAAATTACGATAAAAAGGTTGTATGCAGCCATAAGCAATACAATGATTGCCCATGCCCAATAATTATAATGTCCTTTAATGTTTACAAAATAACCCATACACAAAGCAAGACACAATAATAAAACAACACCATTAATTCGTTCCAACAATACGGACCAGAAAATTTTTTTTGCTGAAACATCGGTTTTTTTATTTAGATGATATATTTTATAACCATCGCCACCTATTCCTCCTGGTAGAAAAATATTGTAAAACATGCCTAGTAAATATAATTTTAAATTGTATGAAGTAGATATGTTTACGCCAATGCAGGATAAATATTTATTTAAACGATAGGCGGATATAATTTTTGATAAAATAAAAAAAAGCAATGAAAACAGTAACCACCAAAAGTTAATGGACAAAAAAACAGAAAAAACTTCACTCAAATTTATTTTGGTAAAAACATAGTATAATGCTCCTACCGAGATAACAATTTTTAAGACAGTTTTACTAATTTTTTTGAACTTCTTTTCCACCAATACTTATTTTTTTTATAATAAAAGGTTTTTTTCCTTGAGATTCATAATAAGACCTTACTTGTAATTCAGTAAATATGCCAAATGTAAAAAATTGAACACCTACAATTATAAGAAGAACACCAAGAAAAAGTAAAGGTCGTCCTCCAATTTGATTTCCCAAGAGTTTTATGGTTAAAAGATAAACACTGATAATAAAACCTGTCAAGAATGTAATTAGACCAATAGTACCATATAAATGCATGGGTTTTTGCATGTGTTTTTTTAAAAACAATATAAATATTAAATCGCTGATTACTTTGGTGGTTCTGCTTAATCCATATTTTGATTCACCTTTGGTTCGGGGATGATGATTTACATTAACTTGCGTAATGGTAGCGCCCTGCAAACTGGCAAGTACAGGAATAAAACGATGTAATTCGCCGTATAATCCCAATTCTTTTGCGATATCGGTTTTTATTATTTTTAATGTACATCCGTAATCTTTAATTTTTACTTTAGTTGTGTATCTTATAAGGGCATTTGCAATTCGGCTGGGTAGTTTTCTTAATAGTAGTCCATCTTTTCTTTTTGAACGCTCTCCGGCTACCAAATCCCAGTTGCCTTCTTCAGCAATTTTTAGCATCATGGGGATATCGGAAGGGTCATTTTGTAAATCACCATCCATCGTAACAATATATTCACCTGAAGCAAAGTCAATACCAGCAGCCAATGCTAGACTTTGTCCAAAATTTCGTTTAAATTCTAATAATGTAACTTGCTCATTGGATATCGATTTAATTTCAGAAACAGTATTATCTTTTGAACCATCATCTACAAAAATTATTTCATAATCGTATTTTGACAATGCTTCCACAATTTGATGTATTAAGGGAATAACATTTCCTTCTTCATTATAAACAGCAATAACAATGGAAAGTTTTGGAATGGACATTATTTTATAAGTTTTAATTATACAATTTTATTTAACCAGTTTTTTATATCTAATTCGTTTTGGACCTTCGTTGCCCAGACGTTTATTTTTATTTTCAAGATATTCGGAATAGGTTCCTTCAAAAAAATAAACCTGTGAATCGCCTTCAAAAGCAAGGATGTGTGTAGCCACTCTGTCTAAAAACCAGCGGTCATGGGAGATAATAACAGCACAGCCCGCAAAATTTTCTAATCCTTCTTCGAGGGCTCGCAAGGTATTAATGTCAATATCGTTGGTAGGCTCGTCAAGCAATAGTACATTGGCTTCTGATTTTAGCGTTAAGGCAAGATGCAAGCGATTGCGTTCACCGCCAGATAAAACACCGCACTTTTTTTCTTGGTCTGGACCACTAAAATTGAAACGAGCCACGTAGGCACGAGCATTAAGTTGCTTTCCCGAAACATTTATCCATTCGCTGTCGCCCGATATGACTTGAAAAACGGTTTTTTCGGGGTCTATGGCAGTATGTGTCTGGTCCACATATCCAATTTTAACCGTATCGCCCATAATAATTTCGCCGGATGAAACTTTTTCATAACCCATGATTATTCTAAACAGAGTTGTTTTTCCTGCACCATTAGGACCTATAATACCTACGATGCCAGCAGGAGGTAATTCAAATGACAGATTTTCGTATAAAATTTTATCATCAAATATTTTTGATACCTGTTTAAATTCAATAACTTTTTTCCCCAGACGAGGTCCATTGGGAATAAAAATCTCTAATCTTTCTTCCTTTTGTTTAACGTCTTCGTCGAGCATTTTTTCATAAGCCGATAAACGTGCTTTGGATTTTGCCTGCCTTGCTTTAGGCGACATGCGAACCCATTCCAATTCATGCTGCAAGGTTTTCATACGTTTGGAAGCCGATTTTTCTTCCATTTCCAAGCGAGTTGATTTTTGTTCGAGCCATGAAGAATAATTGCCTTTCCATGGAATACCTTCGCCACGGTCAAGTTCCAAAATCCAACCGGCAACATTGTCTAAAAAATAGCGGTCGTGAGTAACGGCAATAACGGTGCCCTTATATTGTTGTAAGTGCATTTCGAGCCATTGTACCGATTCGGCATCCAGATGATTGGTAGGTTCATCCAATAGTAAAATATCAGGCTCCTGTAATAGTAATCTACACAGTGCTACACGACGGGCTTCGCCACCGCTTAACACAGCCACCGATGTATCCGAAGGTGGACAACGTAAAGCATCCATAGCACGTTCCAATTTATTGTCCAGTTCCCATCCTTGATGTTGTTCAATTTGTTCGGTCAATTCGCCTTGACGCTCAAGCAATTTTTGCATCTCATCGTCCGACATGGGTTCATTGAATCGCGAGTTTAATGCTTCGTATTCTTTTAAGATATTCACAACAGATTGAACTCCTTCTTCTACAACTTGTCTAACTGTTTTGGTAGAATCGAGTTTAGGTTCCTGTGGCAAATAACCAATAGTATAACCTGGTGCAAACACTACTTCACCCTGAAATGATGTATCTAAGCCTGCAATAATTTTTAACAGGGTAGATTTTCCTGCACCATTCAAGCCAATGATGCCAATTTTTGCCCCGTAATAAAAACTCAAATAAATATTTTTTAATATTTGTTTGTAGGGTGTAAAGAATTTATTCACGCCTACCATGGAAAATATTATTTTTTTATCGTCTGCCATACCTAATCTTTTTTTACCATTTTTTTAATCTCTTTTTCGAGCAGTGCGTTGGGAGTATTATCATTGACCAGATGATAATCGTAAAAATAAATGTTGGCATCGGCAGTACCCAGAACAAAAATATAACAACGGAATCCTTTTTTCTTGGCGGGTCCCACTTTATGCAAAAATACAACGTTTGGGTCTTTGTTGTCTATGGCTTGTTCTATTTCGTCCTGAGTAACAAATTTGAATGAATAAGGATAAATCTTTTTCAGTGCTGCTTCGGTTTGTAACGATTTTTCTACTTCTTCTTTTAACAAGTATAAAGTTTTTTTCTGAAGATTTCCTACGTTTTTATTATAATAATCGATAATAGAAGATTTGGTTAATGCAGGATTGTTGCGAATGGTTTGGATATGATTTTGAGCAAAAATAAGCAGTGTACCAATTTTATAGGCATAAGTCATTTCTTCTACATCGGCATAAGCCAGTGGCAACGTACACAATTGAGGCATATCGCTTTCGGTTTTATAGTTTCCGCCAAGTGAGACACATATAAACATATATTTTGTATGGGTTTTATCGTGTTCATAATAAACTTGGTCTATAGAAACAAACGAAAAGGAGGATGATGTACGTCTTTTATCGTATTCTTCGGTAGAAATTATTTCAAAAGAGGTTAGTTTCCAAAATTTTTCCATAGCCGATTTAAGTTGAATATTTGTTTCGGAAAACGGATTTTCGTCCAAAACCAGACAGGTTTTTGTTTTGAAAAAGGCATCCAAATTTTCTTTGGAAGCAACTTCCAATTGAGCAAAAGATTTGGTTAACAATCCTGTAAAAAAAAGTAAAAAAAATATTTTTTTCATACTATTTATGCAAATATAAGGGATGATTTTCATCGTATTTACGAATATAATAAAACATCATTTCTTTTTTCTTGCGTTTATTTAACGCATTGTATTCGTTAAATAAAGCAGGGTCATTAGAAATAAGTGACAGTACCGATTCGGGAGTAAACGGATAAATCCTTCCACTTTTAAAATCAATGACATTTTGAACAAGGTTAGTTGTTTCATAAGTCTGATTGGAATAGGGATAGTAGTAATAATTGTAAGGGTCCATGGGGGAAACGTAATTCTTTACCACCTGTGTAGCGATAAAATGTGAAATGGTACCAATAAACGATACTCTAAAAAATTCCTTGTTATAAAAAACATACAGCCCATTGTTTAAAACATAGCCCCATATATTTTTAGTGTCGATGTTTTTTGTAATGCCATATTTATCTATATAACTAATGTTTTTTTGTGTGAAAAGGGAAGATTTGTCTTCTGTCTGGTTAGAAACGATGACTTGTTCATAGGTGAGTGGATTTTGTTGAACAAAATCTTCAAAAGTAATATAGATACCCTCTTTCAAAACACTTGAGGGTGTGTATTTATAAAAGGCAGTGGTATCTACTTGTGCATTAAGTTGAATAACGATGAATGAAAAAAAAATAAGGTAAGTTTTCATAATTATAATTGAATGCCTATAATAAGGATGTCATCTACTTGTTCCAGTTGTCCTTTCCACGATTCAAAGGTTTCGTCGAGAAAGTTTTTTTGTTTCATTAAGGGTAAACTGTGAACCGAAAGCAATAAATGTTGAAAACGGCGTAATTTGAATTTTTTACCGAAAGGTCCACCCAATTGGTCTGCAAATCCATCAGAGAATAAGTAAACCATGTCATTTTCCATATAATCGAGACAGTGTGTATCAAATTTTCTGTTTTCATTGCCTTCCATTTTACCAATGGAGAATCGATTTCCTTTTATTTCAATCACTTCTTTATTTCTAACAATGTATAAAGGGTTGAAAGCGCCGGAATACTGTAATTGTTTGTTAACACGGTCTATAACGAGCAAAGCGACATCCATGCCGTCTTTGAGTTCATAATCACTGGATTGTTTGCTAAAGGTATCAGCAACGCCAAGATTCAAATGGTTTAAAATATCAGCAGGGTCTTCAATATTTTGTTCACGGGTAATATTGCGAAGCAAATCGAATCCGATAATACTCATAAAAGCACCGGGTACGCCGTGTCCTGTGCAATCAACAGCAGCGACAAAAATTTTATCTTCTTTTTCGGTAATCCAGTAAAAATCGCCACTAACAATATCTCGAGGCTTGTACAAAATAAACGAATCGGGAAGCAATTTTCGAAATAGATACTCGGAAGGCAACATGGCTTCCTGAATGCGCTTGGCATAATTAATACTGTCGGTAATATTTTTATTTTTAAGTGTTAATTCTTCTTTTTGACGGGCAATTTCTAACGATGCCAATTGTTTTTGCTGTAATGTTTCATTCGCTTTTTGAAGTTTGTGGGTACGAGACCAAACAAAAAGTATAATGCCCGAAACTACAAGTATTACATAAATTAAATATGCCCACAATGTTTTATAAAAGGGTGGTTTGACAATAATATGAATGGATGCTTCTTTTTGATTCCATATATTATCGTTATTGCTTCCCTTTAAATGCAAGGTATATTCACCGGGTGCCAATACTCCAATATCGAGAAAATTTCGGTTACCTATTTCTATCCAATTGGGATTTAATCCTTCTATCCAATACTTGAAAGAATTTTTTTTCGGTTTGGTAAATTCAAGGGCTGCAAAATAAAAGGTGAGCGAATGGTCGCTGTATTTTAATATTATTTTTTTTGTATTTGAAATGCTGAAATGAATTTTGTTTCCATTTCCATCCATTTTTTCAAATTTTGTAAATACTACATTGGGCAAAAAAGTATTATCTTTCTGAAAGGAAGGAATAAAAGAGGTTAAACCATTGGTACCGCCAAAAAATATTTCACCCGAAGGAGCAAGATAGGAAGCGCCATTATTAAATTCCAATCCTTGAATGCCATCGTATTTATCATACGATTTTATTTTTCCTGTCTTTAGGGTAAGACACGCCAATCCTCTGTTAGTACTGACCCAAATATTTCCATTTTTATCCTGAACAATTTCATAAATAGTACCATTGGGCAAACCATCTTCAATGGTATAATATTCAAAAGTCTGATTTCTTTTATTGTATTTGTTTAGTCCCGATGCAGTCCCTACCCACAGAATGTTATCATCGAACATATCGTTCAGTACATGTTCAATATAAGGATTACTAGGAACAAGAAATAATCGATTATTGCCGCTTACAGGTTTGTTAGATTTTCTATAGCCTATTCTTATAAATTTGTTACTTTTGTAATCGTATCTATTTATTCCCGTATTAGTTCCTATCCAGATATTACCGTCTTTATCACCATCGGTACAATTAACAGAGTTATCGTATAAGGATAAAGAATCATTTTGAACTGTATAATACGAATTATATGTTTTTGAATCGAAATTAACTCTGACTAATCCGAATTTGGAACCTATCCATATATTGCCTTTATAATCTTCGTTGATGTTATAAATTCTGATATCTTGCAATTTATTATTCAAATCGAAGTTAAAATATGAATTGGCATCAAAAAATTTTTTTGTTTTTCTTTCATAAATAGAAACACCATTTTTTGTGCCTATCCAGATTAATCCATGACTGTCGGCAAATAATGTATGAATATTGTTTCCTACGATTTTATTCTTTTCTGATTTGGTAGTAATAACGGTTACATGATTGGTATTGCGGTTTAATATATTAAGTCCATTTTCCCATGTTCCAATCCACAGTATAGAATCATTTTCAAGATATATGGATGCAACAACATCTGAACTGAGTTGTATTCCATTTTTATTTTTGGACGAGCGATATACAATAAATTTACTGGATTTTAGATTGCATTTGTCCAGTCCGTTGGCATCCATTCCTATCCATAGATTTAAGGAGCGGTCCTCGTATAAAGAATACAAGTAATCGCTGTATAAAACATCTGAGGTGTTTTCTTTATGAGTAAAATGAGTAAACTGATTGGTTTGCGGGTCAAAAGCAGACAGACCACCTCCTAATGTTGCTACCCATAATATGTTTTTATGTCCCCAGCATACATCAGTTATATTATTTATAGCAGGTCCCAGCGAAGGTTTAGCAGGATTGGCAAAATATTTTATAAATATTTTTTTATGGGCATCAAATTTATTCAATCCATTTTGGGTAGCTATCCATAAGTTGTTGTTATCGTCAAAAGTTAAGCCGTTGATATAATCATCGGAGATAGAATAGGGGTCTTCGGGAACGTGATTATACGACTTGAATTGTTCCATTTTCTTGCTGAAATATTTTAAGCCTGAGGCTGAACCTACCCATATACCTTCATCATCTTCGATAATAGGAAAACCCTTATCGCTTTTATTGGCAACAAAATAATCAACGGTATGCTCAAATCGAGTTATATTTCCGCTTAGAGTATCTAATTTGTATAAGGCTGTTGCGGTTTTAAACCAAATTTTCCCATCTTTGCTTACCAATACACTATATACTTCTTCTTGTGTATCGAAATATTTATTGCTTTTTAAATAATAATGTTTGAATTTTTCTGTATTTGGATTAAAGCAATCCAAACCATTTTGAGTACCTATCCAAAGGTTTCCATTATCATCTTCACTTATCGAAAAAATCCAGTTTGAAGATAGTGAATTCGTGTCAAGAGGATTATGCTGATATACATTAAATCCGTATCCATCGTATTTGTTTAGTCCGTCTTGCGTTGCCAGCCATAGAAATCCTTGTTTATCCTGAAATATATCGTTTACTGTTCCCTGTGAAAGACCATCATCTACCGAGTAGTGTTCAAATTTTAAATTTAATAATTGTGCATATACATGATAACTGCATAAATTGCAGATAATCAAAAAAATAATGACAAGTTGATTTCTTATGTTCATAGCCATTTCAAAGTTGCTAAATTAATTAAACTTTTTGAGTTGCTATTCGTCTTTTTTTAAATTATTGAAATCAATTAAATAATGGTCTCCTTTTGTCAATTTATTTATAATGCGGGATGGTGATTCTTCCATAGGAATAGTAAACATGTTAGCCCATACAGAATCTATTTTTTGAATAGTTTGTTTATCTGAAACAACAGGGTTTGGAATGCTTTTCCCATTTCTTGATTTTACAGCACCGTTGAACAATAAAAGGTAATTTTGATTTTCTAACGGTATGATAGCAGTATCAAGCGAAGCATCAAAATGAGCCAGAAAATGCCAACAAATTATTTCTATATTATGGATGGGCAGCGATTTATCTATAAGGAATATTTTTATTTCTCTGTTTGAAAAGGGCAATGTATTAAATTTGTTTTTTAAAGCAGTGGTGTTCACATAATAATTGGTATCAACCATCAAAATAAAAATGCCATAGTTGGCGTATAAAGACAGGCATGGTAACGGAGAAAAAATTTTTTCAATGGCATATTGCGTTTCTTCTGAAAAAAAGTTGTTGATGTCTAATTCGTGTTCTTCTATAATAGCATTGAAAAGAAGTTTTCCACCCTCAATGGGTTTTACTCCGGCATGTTCCAGTACATCCATAGGTCCGTAGGAGAGCATTATTCTCTTATTCCAATCGGAAAGCATACTTATATTTTGAAACAGCATAGGCAAATTATTTAGTGATTGATTGGTAACCATCAGTATTTTGTTAAACATCATTTGTCCATTACCCCATAAGGCATGAGCCACTTTAGTGGCGTGTTGTGGATATCGTGATTCCATTTGAACGATAACTAAATTATGCGCCACTCCCCATGAAGGCATACGCATATCAATAATTTCAGGCAACAATGTTTTTTTTAACAAGGGTAAAAATATACGCTCGGAGGCTTTAATAAACCAGTAATCTTCCTGTGGTGGAACACCAACAACAGTGGCTGGGTATATGGCATTTCTTTTATGGGTAATGGCTGTAACATGAAATATCGGATATTCGTCGGGAAGTGAATAAAAACCCGTATGGTCGCCAAAAGGTCCTTCACTATACCATGGTTCGTTGGGGTCAATAAATCCTTCCATTACGATATCGCAATCATCGGGAACTTCTATATTCTGAGTGATACATTTTACCAGATTTACACGCTTGTTTCTAAGAAATCCTGCAAGTATGTATTCGTCCACACCTTCGGGCAATGGTGCGGTAGCACAGTATGTATAAACAGGATCGCCACCCAACGTTACGGCGATGGGTATTTTTTTGCCTGCTTTTTGTGCTTCCTTGAAATGCATGGCACCTGTTTTGTGAATGTGCCAATGCATACCGGTGGTATTGTTCGAAAAAACTTGCATACGATACATGCCAACATTTCGTTGTCCCGAAGAAACATCTTTGGTATGAACCATTGGAAGTGTAATAAATTTTCCACCGTCCATGGGCCAACATTTTAAAATGGGAAACATATTCAGGTCGGGATGGCTATAAATTACTTGCTGACATTGCCCTTTACGGGATATTACTTTGGGGAGTAACGATGTCAGCGAAGCAATTTTTTTGGCTGAACGAATTTTATCCCGTGGTGAATCAGGTAAAGGAAGTAATGAAAATAAGGATTCTATTTTTTGCTCTATTTCAGCAAGATTTTTATAATGAAGCGCTAACGATATGCGTTTTTCACTTCCAAACAAATTGACGAGCAACGGAAAATTCGTTCCATTATTGGTAAATAAAATGGCTTTGTTAAATTCATTGTTTTTGGATATGCGGTCAACGATTTCGGTTACTTCCAATTCGGGATTGACATACGTGTTTATTTCTATCAGTTCGTCTTGTTGCTTTAACAGTTCAATAAATTCGAGTAACGACCTTATCATTTACGGCGGAATTTAAAGTATTGACCATGATAAGTAGAGGTGCCACCCAGGTTTTCTTCAATTCTTAACAATTGATTGTATTTGGCAACGCGTTCCATTCGGCATGGGGCACCACTGCGAATAATGCCAGCATTGGTTGCAACACTCAGTTCGGCAATAAACGTATCTTCCGTTTCGCCACTGCGATGACTTATAACTGGATAATAGCCATAGTTGCTTGCCAGTTGAATAGTATTCAGTGTCTCGGTAACGGTACCTATTTGATTCAACTTGATAGAAATGCCGTTGCCTATTCCGTTTATGATGCCTTTAATAAAACGCTCGGTGTTGGTAACAAATAAATCATCACCTATAAGTAAGATGGTATTGGAAATAGTATCACTAAGAGTTTTCCATGTTTCCCAATCGTCTTGCGATAACGGGTCTTCTATGGCAATAATAGGATATTTATTGATAAGTTCGATGATGTAATTTAGCCATTCTTCTTTTTTATATGTCTGTTTATTTTGTTTTACATTGTATGTATTGTCTTGAGCATTGAAAAAATGACTTGCTGCAACATCCAAGGCTATGGCAACATCTTCACCGGGTTTTAATCCGGCATTTTCAATTGCTTTAACAACAAAATCGAGTGCCTTTTCGTTTGATTCGATATTGGGTGCCAGTCCGCCTTCTTGTGAAACTTGCAACGAATATCCTTCTTTTTCAAGTATTTGTTGTAAATGATGAAACACTTCGACACCCAGTCGGTATGCATCGGTAAAGGTTTCGCTCGAAAGAGGCAGTATCATGATATCCTGAATATCTTGCATATTATTGGCATTAATACCGCCTGTCAGCATATTCATCATGGGAATGGGGAGCATAGTAGCATTGACACCACCCAGATAACGGTACAATGGTTGATTAGTGGTAATGGCACCTGCACGGGCTACAGCCATTGAAACTGCCAATATAGCATTGGCACCAAGATTTGATTTGTTTTCTGAACCGTCCAACTGATTCATAAGCATATCAATAGTTACTTGTTCGGTGATGTATTGACCTTTCAACTCATCGTTTAACACCTTATTGATATTATAAATGGCTTTTGTAACACCCTGACCAAGATAGCGACCCTTATCGGCATCTCGTAGTTCGAATGCTTCATATTTTCCTGAACTTGAACCACTAGGAACGCTTGCTCTTCCCATAACACCTCTGTCGGTATAAACGTCAGCCTCGATGGTGGGTATTCCCCTCGAATCAAGTATTTGACGTGCATTAATTTTTATAATACTTCCCATATTTTTTTCTGTAAAAGTAGCCATTAATTTGGAAATGAAAAAAACAGAAAAATGGATAAGAGGATGGGGAAAATATTCTACTCCCCATTTCTTGTACCACAAAATTAATAAATTTAGTTGGTTATTATTAACAATTTCTTTTTACTTTGTTCATAACTATATTACTTGTTGATATTTTTGAAAAGGAATCATCCTATCAATGCCCCTGCTCGCCGAAGTTTTTAAAAATAAAAATTGAGTGCTAGTCGAAGTTTTGCGTGTAGGCAAGTGTAGTGGCTAACTTCGTCGGACTTAAAAGTTAGTTTTCAAACTAAGCAAAAAATAGCGTATATTTGTGCAAACCAAAAATGATGACAACAGGTTATGCCATTTTTGAAATAATAAATTATGACGAAGTATGCCTGTACTCAATATCCGGCACACAAGACTTCGTCGAGCGTGGGAAACCGGAACTCTCCCCTTTTTATTCCCCCTCTCTTTACAAAAGAGAGGGG
>CAYSIN010000054.1:17241-19938 GCA_964431135.1 uncultured Bacteroidales bacterium | reverse complement strand
ATTATGATGTTGATATCTTGAAACTTACACTTCCCCTATTTTGTTACACACTCAATTAAATTTTAAGTTTATGAAAAAAGTCTTACTATCAACCATGCTAATCATAGTTACTGCATGGTGGGCAAATGCCCAAATCAGTCAGGGTGGCACACCACCCAGTATTAAGTATAACCTTAACAATTCGGCTTCTATAGATAAGGTTGTCTTAAAACCATTAGACCTTAGTTATGTACTAAGTGAACAGGGAAAATATGCCGAAGAAGGAAAGATGCCACGCATAGGTTACAGTCTGTTAACAGATTTGTCATTAGAAAATGCTGGAACATGGACCGAACTTCCCAATCATGAAGGAAGAATTTGGCAATTGCAAATCAAATCACCCAGTGCTTTAGCATTATCGGTTTATTTTG
Organism: uncultured Bacteroidales bacterium; assembly: GCA_964431135.1. GTDB lineage: Bacteria > Bacteroidota > Bacteroidia > Bacteroidales > GWA2-32-17 > Ch61. The sequence continues at coordinate 19,528 of CAYSIN010000054.1, read as the reverse complement.
ATAAATTCCATTTACCGGTGGGTACAAAATTATTTTTATATAACGAAGACAAAACCCAGGTTATTGGTTCTTTTACATGGCTTAATAATGACCCGTCAGGTTTATTTGCTACTGAAATGATTTACGGTGATATTGTAAACCTTGAATATGTTGAACCGGAAAGAGTGCTTTCAAAACCTGATTTCCATATTAATGAAATTGGATATATCTATCAAGGAGTAATGGTTAGAAAAAATACAAATTGGACAGAACCATCTGAATCATGCGAAGTAAATATCAATTGTTCTCCTGTAGGCGATAATTGGCAAGATGAGAAAAAAGGTGTTGCTCTTATTCAGGTAAAAATAGGAGGCAGTTATTATCTTTGTACAGGTTCCTTAATTAATAATACCAATCAAAATTGTACACCATACTTTTTGTCAGCATATCATTGCTATGATGGTGCTACTGCCAGTGATTTAAATCAATGGATTTTCTATTTTAACTATGAGTCGAGTACTTGTACTACTCCAAGTACCGAACCATCTTCTAATTCCATGACGGGTTGTACCTTAAAAGCATCCGCAGATATAAATAGCGGTTCCGATTTTATTTTATTGCAATTAAATCAAACGGTGCCTACTTCTTACAATCCATATATGAACGGTTGGGATAGAAACAACTCTGTAACAGGTCCCGGTGCGGGCATTCATCATCCTGCTGGTTCTATTAAGAAAATATCTACGTATAATTCTGCATCCTCATCTACCTATTCAGGTTCTGCTTCCAATGCTCATTGGCGAGTAGTATGGGTTTCCAATTCCAATGGTTGGGGTGTAACCGAAGGTGGTTCTTCGGGTTCACCTTTATTTAATGCAAGTGGAAATATTGTAGGTACACTTACAGGGGGTGGTTCATATTGTACAGCACAGTCTCAGCCCGATTATTATGGGAAACTATATTATCACTGGGACCAAAATGCCGGTGGCACTACTACTCAATTAAAAACATGGTTAGACCCTGCCGGTTCTAATCCAACTTCATTAGCAGGAAAAAATTGTGCTTCCTCAAATCCTGTAGCCGCATTTACAGGAACTCCCACAACTGTAATAGTGGGAAATTCGGTTACTTTTACCAGTCAATCAACCGGAACCATTACATCCTATAGTTGGTCTTTCCCAGGTGGTACTCCATCTTCATCCACAAGTGCCGGACCCGTTGTAGTAACTTACAATACGGTGGGTGTTTATAATGTAAGTCTTACCGTAGGTACTCCAACCAATACATTAACCAAAACCAATTATATTAATGTAGTAAATCAGGGAACATCTACATGCGATACCCTTATGCCAACTTCATTTTCAAGTTGTAATCTGACTATTTATTATATTGATGTAGCGCCTTATGACAGTGGATTCGTGAGTGGTCAAAATGCATATCTTGATAAGGAAAAAGCTATGCTTTATACTGGAACAACCGGTGGAACTATAAGTGATGTGTTTGTGCTTTATGGATATAAAAGAGGAACAACGGGTACTACTTCTGTAAAAATTTATACCTCATCTTCAGGAGCACCCGGTACTGTTTTAGGTACAAGTGCAAGTATTTCTAAAAGTGCTATTGATACAAGTAATCAAGGTATAAATTTTAATAACAAATACCATTTTTCAAGTCCTGTTTCAGTAACAAGCGATTTTTTTGTAAGTGTAGTTCTTCCATCAGGATTTACTTCTGGAACAAATGAATTGGCTATCTGGTGTGCTCAATATAGTTGCAGTTCTACATCAAGTTTAGCCTATGAGCGTTGGAGTGATAATTCATGGAATTCATTTTCTGATGCTTATGGAACGAATATAGATTTAGCTATATTGCCGTTATTGTGCAATCAAACGAATGTCTCCACCTCAGCTGCCAATAACCATATTTCCATGTTTCCCAATCCAGCATGCAATCGGTTGAATCTATATTTTGGTGGTTATACCGGTGATGTAGATATTACCATTAGCAATGTACTTGGACAGGAAGTTATTAAGAAGAAAGTTAATGTTTCTTCATCAGAGCCCTATATTATGGATATATCCAATTTGAAGAATGGTGTATATGTAATAAATGGTGTATATGGGAATCAATCGTTTACCGATAAATTGCAAATTATAAAATAGAATACCTACATATACATTATTAAATAAAAAAGGCTGCTTACAAGCAGCCTTTTTTATACTTTCAACGAGACGACAGGTCAGAAATGTTTATCAATTATAGCGGTGTGGACGGGGAACAAACCCGTCTCGTCATAATTGACGAGATG
>CAYSIN010000054.1:16942-17141 GCA_964431135.1 uncultured Bacteroidales bacterium | reverse complement strand
ACAAGGCAGAAATAAAACAAATCAAAACAAGCGGTGTGGACGGGGATCGAACCCGTCTCGTCAGTAATGACGAGATGACAAGGCAGAAATAAAACAAATCAAAACAAGCGGTGTGGACGGGGATCGAACCCGCGACCTCCGGCGTGACAGGCCGGCATTCTAACCAATCTGAACTACCACACCATGAATATTTTTCAAT
>CAYSIN010000054.1:0-16842 GCA_964431135.1 uncultured Bacteroidales bacterium | reverse complement strand
AAAAAATATTTTTACTGGATTTGATTAAAAAATCAACACTTTCATATTACGCATGAAATTTATTCATGAAAAAATGAAATGTGATTTCGTAAATTTTATACCGATTTGCTAACACATTTATGAAAACAATTCGTTTCGCTTTTGTTTTAAAACTATTAATCTGTCGGCATTAACCAAAACAAGCAAATCCCAACAATCTCGTCAATTATGACGAGACGGGATTTGCGGTTTGGTATTATACTACTAAACTCAATCTTGAAAGCAGATAGAAATTAGGCAAACAAAATTACTCCTTTCCAATTAATTTTTTCAATGATTTCAAATTCAAATGCTTTATTCTTCTTTCTTCCTTAAGGGCTTCAGATTTTGTTGAGTACTCATGTTTGTAAACTAATTTCCATGGACCTCTAAATGAGGTATAACGGCTTTCATTATTATTATGCTGAACAAGTCTTTTTTCAATATTTTCAGTATAGCCTTTATATAAAAGGCCGTCTGCATTTTCAATTATATATACCCAATACATAATAATTACAAAATAAAACAAAAAAAAATATTGTTTGCAACATAAAAGTTCTCGAACCCGTCTCGTCATTACTGACGAGATGACAGGCCGGCATTCTAACCAATCTGAACTACCACACCATGAATATTTTTCAATGAACATGCATAAAAACGTGCAAAGGTACAACGTTTTTTTTATTTGAAAAAATATTTTTACTGGATTTGATTAAAAAATCAACACTTTCATATTACGCATGTAATTTATTTATGAAAAAATAAATTGTGTATTTTCTAGTGTTTAAACAATTTGATAGTTTATTCTATAACATTGATTTGATAGGTAAATTCCAGAAATTGTTTAAACATATATGAAACACCACAGTATTTATCTTGTGAAAGAGATACGGCTTTTTCAAGTTTTGAGCGGTCAAGGTTTTTACCTTTAAATTCATATATCAGATGCATACGTGTATAATGTTTGGGATGTTCTTCGGTCATATCGGCTTCTACATATATATTAAATGATTCCAGTTCTACCTTCATTTTTTTTAAAATAGAAACCACATCCATACCGGTACAGCCGCTAACAGATGCAAGCAACAATTCTTTAGGTCTTGGACCTTTATTCTTTCCACCCAATTCACTGGTAGTATCCATAAAGACAGGAATATTGTCAACGTTGGCTTCAAACGTCATATCACCTTTCCAGGCTGTTTTTACTGAATGTTTCATGCTATATTTTTTTCAAAAATATAAATAAATTAAAGTATAAACAAAGACTAAAAAATATCTCATACATTATGTTTACAATGATGAATGTTCATTGCTCTTTTAAAAAGTTCATCGGCTACTTGTTGAGCACTTATATGTTCGATACACTCGCAATGATTGTTTTTTCGACATAGATAACATTCCTTATCATCAACAAAAAATATGGCATTAGTGCCAACGGGTCCCCAGCGTTGTGGAAAAATAGGACGCAAGGGAGCATATATACCAAGTGCATGTTTCCCAAGTGCTGCTGCTATATGCAAGGGTCCGGTGCTGCATGCCACCATACCATCTGCATTATGGATAAGGCTAATATATTCGCTCAATGTCAATTCACCGGTTACATCTTTTATTTTTCCTGCATATACTCTTAAAAAGTATTCCATTTGCTCGGCTTCGAAATCCGTACCTGCGACAATAATATTAAATTTATCTATGGGCAATAAGCGTACTAGTTCTGCATACTTATCCAATCCCCATTCTCGAGCACTTCCTTTTGATTTTGGATGTAGAATTACATTGAATTTATGAGGTTCTATTATCGGTAACAATCTTTCTGGCAATGGCAACACGCGATTCAATCCATAATAGGCAGGTAAGTCTTCTTTGGCAGGTAAATCGTTGTTAATTAACAATGGGATAAGCAAACGCATGTTCAGTTCAGATTCGTGCAACAAAGATTTTTTTCTTCCCAAATTAATTCTTCGGTTGGCATACAAAAAATGATACCATCGGTGTGAAGTGCCAATACGAATCTTTATTTTTGACCATGCTCCCAACAGGGCAATGCGTTTATCGGGGAATACATGAATAATAACATCTGCCTGCCACTGCTTGAATAAACGTCGTTGCCTGCGAAACGACAAAACCCTTATTTTATCCCATTCAACAATTTTATCGATATGTTCACATGTTTCGAGCAATGGTTTTGTATAACTGTTTCCAAGAAAAATAATTTCAGTTTGTGGAAATATTTTTTTTAAAAAACCTGTCATGGGCAGCGTAAGCACAACATCGCCCAAATTATCGGTTCGGCTGATTATGATACGCTTGAGCGTTTCCACTTAACGAATTAAAAGAATAGTTCCCGACTTTTTATATCCTTTGATATCGGGTGAAGTAATATGATAATAATAGGTACCGGCAGGAACTTTAATACCAGCATCGTCATATCCATCCCATTGAATACGTCTGGCAGTAACGGTATAAACAATAACACCCCATCGATTAAAGATTTCTATATTAAAATTGTTATATCCATTCGTTTTAACAACAAAGACATCGTTTTTGCCATCACCATTAGGAGTAAATATATTGGGCACTTCAATAGTATCATTAACATGAAAACTCACTGTAGCCGTATCTATACATCCGGCACCCGCTTTCACTAAAAAACTTGCCGTGTGCATGCCGTTGGTATTAAACAAATGTACAGCAAGCGTATCGCCTTGTGAAAAAGAACTGTTGTCGAAACTCCAGTAATACCAGTAAGAATAAGTATCATAGTTTATAACCTGTCCATGAAAATAAATCAGATAATCAGGTAGAAACATGGTATCAGAAAAGGCAATATTGACTTCGGGCAAATTGCGAACGTGAATATAATTTGTTCTGGTTTTGGTTTGTGTGTCGTTAGAACTGGAAGCGGTAAGTTTTACCGTATAAAAACCAGCTGTTAAATAGGCATGAACGGGATTTTGAATGCTATCGAGATTGCCATCGCCAAAATTCCAATGCCAATTATATACCGTATCGCCCACAGATAAATCGGTAAAATGAATAGAATATCCCGGACATACCAATGTTGTATCGGCTTTAAAATTAACACTAATTTGTGCTGATAACCAATAAGGCATAACGCTTATAATTACCAATAATATTATAACCTTTACAAACTTTCTCATTATATTTGTCATGCAAAAATACAAAAAAATTATTAATGATAAGCAAACATTAAAATTATACCAGTATCACATTCTCCTATTTTCAAATTATCACATTTTTACACTTAACCTTATATATTTTTTGTCAAATTTTTAACCAAATAGAACTGATAAAAGAATTCTTTGGCAATAATTCGTAACATCATATATGAAGGAATAGCAAGTATCATACCTATAACGCCAGCAAGCATTCCCGATGCCAAAATAACGATAAATATTTCAAGTGGATGTGCTTTAATGGCATTGGAATAAATTTGAGGCTGAATCAGAGATGCATCCAAAATATTCACTGTTATATATACAATAGCCATATAAAGCATGTGTGGTAATATAACTGCTGAAAAATCGGCATTGATATACGTTAAAAAGCAAACCGTCATACCAGTTAAAAACGAAATCAATGGACCGACATAAGGAATAAGATTAAACAGAGAAGCTACAATTCCAAGCATGATGCAGGTGTTCAAATTGCATCCTGTTATTCCCATTCCAATTGAAACCAAAATAAAAATAATAATTAAATCCAAAACAACACCAGAAAAATATCGCATCAACATTTTACTGATAGAAATTAATACATGTTTTACTTCTGAGTGAAACGAAACGGGTACAAACATCAACACAATTTTCATAAAAAGTTTTTCATCCTTTAAAAAGAAAAATGCGAGAAAAGTAACAATTAGAATAGCCACAACAATGTTGCTAAACAATCCGATAATATTTTCTAAAAAGTCCTGAATATTGGCAGCATTAAAATTAGTGAGAAATTTATTTACAAAAAGTTGTGTAATATTGGTATCGCTGTATGTCAACATGCCCAATGAATTTAATGTATTTTGAACACTTTTTAACGGGATTGCCATTTTGGTCGTTAGTATAGATGGACTTATCGAAGCCAAACGATATATTTCGTTGATGACAAGCGGGAAAAAAGCATAAATAACCCCAAACACAACAGACCAAAACAATAAAAGTAGCAGAGATGCTCTTAAAAAGGGTGGGAAGTAGAATTTTTTAATATGGAATTTTTTAAATTTCAAATTAATGGGATTTAAAATAAGCGAAATAACAGCAGCAATGATAATATAAACCAACAATTTCCATAAAAAATAAGCAAGTACAATAAAAGCAATAGTAGCAATGGCAACAATGACAGTTGTTTTATTAATTTTCATGTCGGCGTATAAAAAATTTATGTTTCAAAATTAGACAATATTTTGATAGATTCAAAATAGTGAAACCGTATAAGTGGTTTATTTATTTTGGAATGTAACAACTGATAATAGCACAAATTAATTTCCAATTTCGGAAATGAATTTTAAACGAACCAGTCTAATTTCGTCTTCTGTAATATCTTCCGCATTTAATTCTTTGATGGCTGTTTTTAAATTATCTGTTTCAGCAGTTTCAAAGTATTCGTATATTTCGTGTAATTTTTCTTCTTCTACCAGTTCTTCTACAGCGTACCCGATATTGATTTTTGTTCCACTGTAAACAATAGATTCCAATTCGTCTAATAATTCCTCAAAATCAATTTTCTTGGAATTGCAAATATCGTGTAATGGGATACGTCTGTCTATACTTTGAATAACATATACTTTGAGGCTGCTTTTATTTAAAACCGATTTAACAATAAAATCTTGTGGACGCTCAATTTCGTTTTCGATGACATATTTATTAATAAGGTCTATAAAAGGTTCGCCATATTTTTGTGCCTTACCAGTACCAACGCCGACAATATTTTTAAGTTCATCCATGGAAATGGGATATTGAATAGCCATTTCTTCCAATGAATTATCTTGAAAAATAACAAAGGGTGGTAGATTCAATTTTTTGGCAATACTTTTTCTCAAATCCTTGAGCATGGAGAAAAGAACGGTATCGCTGGCATTATCGCCAATTTGTCTAGGCTGATAATCTTCATCATCACCTTCTTCGTATTCATGGTCTCTTAATAAAAGAACTTCATGCGGATTTTCCAAAAATTTGTGTCCTTCGGGAGTTACTTTAAGCAAGCCGTAATTTTCGATATCTTTTTCTATCATTTTTTTTATCATGGCTTGACGAATAACAGCCAGCCAGAACTTTTTAGACTCATCGCTTCCCAAGCCAAAGGAATCTGAAAGATGGTGATTGTAACTTTTAATGGCTGCGGTGGCATTTCCAGTAAGAATATCGGCAATGTGTTCGGACTTGAATTTTTCGTTTACTTCAAGAATACACTGGAACAACGTTATAAAATGTTCCTGACCGTCGAACTGTACTTTTGGGTTAAGGCAATTGTCGCAATTTTCACAGTTTTCTTCGTTATAATCTTCACCGAAATAGTGCAATAATACTTTGCGTCTGCACAGTGAAGATTCAGCATACGAAACTGTTTCAAGTAAAAGATGTTTACCTATTTCCTGTTCGGCAAGATGTTTGCCTTGCATAAATTTTTCGAGTTTTAAGATGTCATCGTAACTGTAAAAAGCGATACATTGACCTTCACCGCCATCTCTTCCTGAACGTCCTGTTTCCTGATAGTATCCTTCAAGGCTTTTGGGCATGTCGTAATGGATAACAAAACGAATATCGGGCTTGTCTATACCCATACCAAAAGCAATAGTAGCCACAATAACTTCTACTTCTTCCATTAAAAAAGCGTCCTGATTGCGACTGCGAGTAGATGCATCCAAACCAGCATGATATGGCAAAGCCCTGATGCCGTTAGCAACAAGTTTCTCTGCCATTTCTTCTACTTTTTTTCGGCTTAGGCAATATATAATGCCTGATTTTCCTGGATTATTTTTGATGTATTTGATAATTTCTTTGGTAGCGCCTATTTTAGGACGTATTTCATAATATAAATTGGGTCTGTTGAATGATGTTTTAAACACATCGGCATCCTGAATGCCCAGGGTTTTTAATATATCGTATTGAACTTTGGGTGTAGCCGTAGCAGTTAATGCAACGATAGGTGCCAAGCCTATTTCGTTAATCATGGGACGTATGCGACGATATTCAGGACGGAAATCGTGTCCCCATTCTGAAATACAATGTGCTTCATCTACAGCATAAAATGAAATATTTATTTTTTTGAAAAATTCAATATTTTCTTCTTTGGTAAGAGATTCGGGTGCTACATAAAGCATTTTTGTTTTTCCTGTAACAATATCGCTTTTTACGAGGGCTATTTCAGCTTTGGATAAAGATGAATTTATAAAATGCGCTACACCGTCAACCAAACTAAACGCACGCATCGAATCGACCTGATTTTTCATGAGGGCAATTAAAGGTGAAATAATAATGGCAGTACCTTCGGATGCCAATGCCGGTAATTGATAGCAAAGTGATTTTCCACCTCCAGTGGGCATCAAAACAAAAGTATTTTTTCCTTCCATTAAGTTTTTAATGGCATCGTCTTGTTTCTCTTTAAACGTATCAAACCCAAAATACTTCTTTAAAAGGTCTTGTAATGAAGCCATTTTAGTTGTTTCTAATTCCATAAATATATAAATGTTAACGTACTAAATAATTGTCTAAATTTGCAACCTAAATTAAATCATTTTTTTGATATAAAAAAGAACATTAAAATTTATTTGACGAACTATTAATTTATTTACATGAACTACAATGTTAAGCATATTATTGAACAAACCATTTTGACAGAGACAGAGGCAATTAGTCGCTTAATTGATTATATTGACGACACCATGGAAGCGGTTATCGCCAAAATGATTGCTTGCAAGGGAAGAATTATTGCAACCGGCATTGGAAAAAGTGCCATCATTGCACAAAAATTTGTGGCAACGCTAAACAGTACTGGAACGTCGGCCGTATTTATGCATGCAGCCGATGCTATTCACGGCGATTTGGGTGTTATATTGCCTGATGATATTGTATTTTGTTTGTCTAAAAGTGGTAATACTTCCGAAATAAAAGTGCTGGTGCCACTTATTAAGCATAATGGCAACACACTTATAGCCATCGTTTCTGATGCAAATTCATATCTTGCTACACATGCCGATTTTATTATTCGTGCAACAGTAGAACGCGAAGCATGTCCTAACAATTTAGCTCCCACATCCAGCACTACGGCTCAGTTGGTAATGTGCGATGCCATTGCTGTTGCGTTATTGCAATGCAAGGGATTTACAGCGAACGATTTTGCCAAATTCCATCCCGGTGGTACATTAGGCAGAAGGCTTTATCTTCGGGTAGAGGATATATTAAGAAAAGAAACGCCACCTGTAGTTTTGCCTGATGATTCCATTAATTCTGTAATTATTGAAATTTCATCCAAACGGTTAGGTGCAACGGCTGTTGTAAAAGAGAATGCAGTGGTTGGCATTATTACCGATGGTGATTTACGGCGAATGATTGAAAAAAATGATGATTTTAAAAATCTTACAGCAAAAGATATTATGTCTGCCAATCCAAAAACCATCGGAGCGGAAGAATTAGCCATTAATGCCTTTTATTTAATGGAAAAATTTAAAATAACACAATTAATAGTGCTTCATCAAAATAAATATGTTGGTATGATTCATTTGCACGATTTATTTCAAGTAGGAATAATTTAATTGGATGCCATGGAAGAAAAATCAAGACTGCATACGGATAATCTGGTAAAAAAATATCGCAAACGAACGGTAGTAAACAAAGTAAGTATTGATGTCAAGCAAGGTGAAATTGTAGGTTTACTTGGTCCAAACGGTGCCGGAAAAACGACAACGTTTTATATGATTGTAGGGATGATTAGTCCCAACGAAGGTGATATTTATATTGATGATACTGTCATTACAAAATTCCCGATGTATCGTCGTGCACAGATAGGTATTGGCTATCTTGCCCAAGAAGCATCGGTTTTTAGAAAAATGTCGGTAGAAGACAATATTCGCTGCATCCTTGAGATGTCGGAATATTCTTTAGATTATCAAAAGGAACGGTTAGAAACATTGTTGTCGGATTTTGGATTACAAAAAATACGTAAAAATTTAGGTATTCAGTTATCGGGCGGGGAGCGTCGGCGAGTAGAAATTGCAAGGGCATTGTCGCTCAATCCAAAATTTATTCTTTTGGACGAACCGTTTGCTGGAGTTGACCCCATTGCTGTTGAAGATATTCAAGAGATTGTCAGTCGGCTACGAGAAAAAAATATTGGTATTATCATTACAGACCATAATGTACATGAAACGCTTTCTATTACAGACAGAGCATATTTGCTGATAGAAGGGAGTATTTTTAAATCGGGCACTTCGTATGAATTGAGCGAAGACGAACAGGTTCGTAGATTATATCTGGGTAAAAATTTTGAATTGCGAAAATCTGTCAAAACATCTTCGCAAAATAATTTGCAGGAATAGTTTTCAATGCTTCACGAATATCAATTTCATTCCATGACAATAAATGCAGTGTAAGACACAAGGCTAATAATACGTCTTTCATATATTTTTCTGTTTGAGGAATGTTAGGAATTTCGTCCAGATAACATGGAATAAATCGTTCTCTTTCTTTATAAATAATAATTTGATGATTATCGTAAATAGCACAAGTTTTATTTTTTTCGATAAGTTCACGAATAACCGCTGAATCGGGGTTAATGGAAAAATAAGCCGTTTTTACATCTATGCGTTCCTGAGCATCTAATATCAATGGATAATCGGCATTTAGTATGGCATAGCCATTGATGTCTATTTCTTCTACTACCACCGATTTTGCGTATGCCACATCTTCCATATCGCGTATATGGTCATATGTATAGTAAATATCCTGTTCTTCCAAATTCAAAATAACTCCTATGTTGGCATAACGGTAACCCAAGCCGTGATTTAAAATACTTTCTACGGGTGTTTCTATAATAGCAAAATTTACTGAAGGGTCTTTGAGTATTATCCTAACATTTTGGCTGTCGGACGTGTCCACTTGGCGTAAATGCTGCCCATTTACAAATATGCCATTGCTGTTGAGTAACCCTACTACATTTCCGCGTTGTGCAATAACGGCATTCAGCAATTGTGTATAAAAAGTTTTTCCCTTACTCCCCGTAACTGAAATCAACGGAATGGCGGAAGGTGTATTATCAGGAAAAAGCATGTCAACAAATAATTTTTGCACAGGACGCGATATACCAACTGTTGGATGGATGTGCATTCTGAAATCGGGAGCAGCATTTATTTCTATAACACGCCCTTCGTTTTCATGAAGTGAAATAGCAATATCTTTTGAAATAATATCAACACCAGTAACATCCAGATGAAGCACTTTACTGATACGTTCACACACAAAACGATTATAAGGGTGAACTTGTTCGGTAACATCAACCGAAGTACTTCCCAGTCGCATGTTGCCCGAATTTTTTAAAAACAGTTTTTTATCTTTTTCCAAGATGGATGTTAATGTATATCCTTTAATATCTATTATTTTTAATGTGTCTTCATCTATATCAACTTTTGACAATTTACCTTTGTCGCCAAATTCCCGTTCAGGGTTAGCATTAAAATCGTCTATCAATTCTTTAATGGTTTTAATTCCATCACCCATAATGAAAGGGGCAATTAATTGAACGGCTGCTGTATATTTCCCATCGATAACAAGGATACGATAGGTATTTCCTGAGACAAATTCCTGAACAATTACATCCATTTCGTATGTCTGTGCCCAAAAAAATGCTTTTATTATTTTTTCTTCTGTATCCAGATGTACATTTACCCGTTTACCGCGATAGCCGTTGGAAGGCTTAATAACAACGGGTTTTTGTAATGAATGAAAAAAATCTAATGCATCTTTTACTTTACTTGTTAAAATGCGCTGTGGTACGGGAACGCCCATTTCTTCAAGCATACGATAGGTAAGATATTTATCATCAGTGTTTTCTACAGCCAGATAACTTGTGTTTTGCGTAAGCGTAGCACGTATAACTTTTCGATAACAGCCTGTTCCCAATTGAACCAGATTAAATTCATCGAGACGTTGTGTTGGAATACCTCGCTGTTCGGCTTCGTTTACGATTTGCTGCGTAGAAAAACCAAGAAGTCTTTTTTCGCGAATAAGAATAAGATTTTGAACAATTTTTTGAATATCGCAGGGCTGGTGTGTTAATATGGAATTAATAATGTGGAGAGCCATTTTACCCGTGTAAATTCCTGCATATTCATCAAAAAAACGAATAACTACATTATAAACTCCTTTTTCTTTGGTTTCGCGTGTTTTTCCAAAACCTACATCCATGCCAGCCATATTTTGCAGTTCAATGGCAAGGTGTTCTATAACATGACCCAATAGTGTTCCTTCGTCCATACGCATAAAAAAGCCACCATATTCGTTCATGGAGCAAAAGTGTTCTACCAGACTGGGTACCCATTTTTTTAAAGTTTCATTAAATCCATCAATTTTATTGGTGAACACATCATCATATTCGTTTAATCGAATTCTAAAACGAATTACTTGTGCACCGCTAAAATAATTTGCTCCAATTAAAGTTTTGTATGATTCCAATACCAGTGGAGCATTCAGAAAAGGTTGTTCTACCAATGCTTTTATATTATCCAACTGACCTGTTTCGTTCATCATGATTTTCTGTTAAAAAGAATACGTAAAGATAGTATGAAAATTTATCTTTTTATTATTTATACCGACTTACTAAGAAGTTCATTAAAACAATACGCTTCGCTTTTGTTTTAATACGGTTAGTCTGTCGGTATCCCGTCTCGTCATTATTGACGAGATTAGAGTATGACGAGACAAAATTCATTTCATTCTTTGGTTAGCGATTTGGTATAATCTATGTAAATCGTGGAAAAATTTTTTTTATATTTGTAAGCCATTTTTGTTTTTGGAAAATATTGTATTACTGTAATGAAAGTATCTGTTTTATTGGTTGATAATCAAAAAAGTTGTTCTCATATTAGTCGATTTGAACCACAAATTAATCCGTTACCATATTTAAAAAAGTGTCAGGTTTCGTGTTTCTATTTGACTAAAAAAAATTCCATTCGTATATTGTCTAAATATTATAAAGATTTTGATGTTTTTTTAAATCTTTGCGATGGTGCTAAAGGTGATGATAGACCAGGTATAGAAGTAGTGAAATTTTTGGAACGACACAATTTACCATTTACCGGTGCTGGAAGTAAATTTTATGAACCGTCGCGTATCCAAATGAAGAAAGCGGCTATTAAAAATAAAGTATGTGTACCGGCATATCAATTTTTTTACTGTGAAGAAGAAATAAAAACATGTAAACTCTCATTTCCGCGTATAGTAAAGCATTATAATAGTTATAGCAGTATTGGCATAACCAAAAAATCACTTGTTGAAAATCCATCATCGTTTAAATATCAGGTAAAAAGAATGATTAAAAAATATGGTGGAGCGTTGGTTGAAGAATATATAAAAGGTAGAGAATTTACGGTATTGGTTGTTTCATCGGGAAATGAAAAAAATCCGTATGTGTTTGAGCCAGTAGAAATAATTTTTCCCGAAGGCGAAGAATTCAAACATTTTGATATTAAATGGAAGCAACATAGTCAAATGAAATTTGTTTTATGCAAGGATACTTCGCTCACAGACTATCTGAAGAAAAAAAGCATGGAAATATATAAAACTATTCATGGAAGTGGTTATGCACGGTTTGATTACAGAATAGATAGTCAGGGAAATGTTTTTTTTCTTGAATTAAATCCCAATGGCAGCGTATATTATCCCAGAAAAAATGCTTCCAGTGCCGATGAAATTTTATTTTTACACTCCAACGGTCATGAAGTATTTACTTCCTTAATTTTAAATTATGCGTTTAAAAGAAAAAGTCAATAACTTTTTATTAGGTATGGTTATCTAACACCAAAACGAATGTTAATGATGTGGAGTATAAGGGAATCGAACCCTTGACCTTTTGTATGCCATACAAACGCTCTAGCCAACTGAGCTAATACCCCATTATTTCAATGATGGTGCAAAATTAGTATCAAATTTTATAATGGCAAAATAAAAATTACCGTTCTTTCGTTTTTTTCAATCGTTGATGGATTATAGGTGATGAATTAAAACAGGGTAACTGGATAAATAAAGATTTTATGTATTTTTACCACTTAAAATTTTTCTATTGAAACTATCGGTTATTATAGTAAATTATAATGTAAAGTTTTTTCTGTCGCAGTGTTTAACTTCCGTTAAGTTGGCAATGAATGCTGTTGGTAACGATGTTGAAGTATTTGTGGTTGATAATCATTCTGTCGATGGTTCGTGTTTTATGATAAGGGAACAATTTCCATGGGTCAAACTTATAGAAAATGCAGAAAATGTTGGTTTTTCCAAAGCCAATAATCAGGCCATTCGTCAAGCGTGTGGTGAATATATTTTATTACTCAATCCCGATACGGTAGTAGAAGAAAATACGTTTGCAAAAATAATTGCATTTATGGAAAAAACGCCCGATGCAGGTGGTCTTGGTGTACGAATGATAGATGGAAAGGGAAATTATTTGCCCGAATCAAAAAGAGGTTTACCTACTCCTACTGTTGCATTTTTTAAAATGTCCGGGCTATCAAGAGTATTTAAAAAATCGCCTTTTTTCAATCGGTATCACTTAGGGTATTTAAGCGAAAATGAAATTCATGAGGTTGATATACTTTCTGGGGCATTTATGCTTATTCGAAAAACTGTACTCGATAAAATTGGATTACTCGACGAAACTTTTTTTATGTATGGCGAAGATATAGATTTGTCGTACCGTATCTCACAAGCAGGCTATCGCAATTATTATTTCCCCGAAACAACGATTATTCATTATAAGGGTGAAAGTACCAAAAAAGGCAGTGTGAATTATGTCAAAATGTTTTATTCTGCCATGGCTATATTTGCCAATAAACATTTTAAGTCCAAGCAAAGTAAATGGATGTCATTTTTTATTCATGTAGCCATTAGGTTTAGAGCGGCTGTTTCACTTTTAAAAAGAATAGTGCTCTATTTTTTATTGCCACTTCTTGACTTTATTTTTTTCTATGTAGCCTTTTATATAACTACACTCTTTTGGGAGAACATTAAATATCACGGAGAAGACAGTTATCCTCCGGAGTTTGCGTGGTACGTTTTGCCTATGTATGCTTTTTTATTTGTCTTTTCACTTTTTTATTTGGAAGTATATCGCAAATGCCCTAACTGGCGTGATATATATAAGGGATTAGGGCTTGGAACACTTTTTATACTTAGTTTGTATGCATTGCTTAGTGAAAATCTTCGTTATTCACGTGCTATCGTAATTATAGGTACAGTTACTGTCTTTATTGTTTTTCCTGTATTTCGTTTTTTATTGGGGAAATTGTCTGTATCGCTATTTAAAGTTGGTAAACCTAAGAAAAAAAGAGCCGTAATTGTAGGCAAAAATGATGAATACAAACGCACCAAAGAGATATTGCAGTCATCTGCATTAATGTACGAAACTTATTTATGGACAGTACCAACAGTAAATGATTTAACGGCAGAAAGTACAGGCTCTATAGCCGATTTAAACGAAATTATCCGTGTTCACAAAATAAATGAAGTTATTTTTTGTTCCAATGATATCAGCCCCAATATTATTATAGAGCAAATGACAACACTTTCTGACCTGCATGTTGATTTTAAAATTGTAGGGAATGCTATTATTGGAAGTAAAACAGTATATACTGATGAACCTGCTGTTGCTGTTTCCGTTAATTCTATTGCCAAACCTGTAAATAGACGAAACAAACGATTGTTTGATGCCATACTGTCGGTATTCTTATTCTTGTTTATTCCAGTTGAATTGCTTGTCATAAAAAATAAAAAACAATTTCTAAAAAATATAATAGATGTGTTTGTTGGTAATAAAACATGGGTAGGATATGCTTTTCCGACTACTGTTGTCTTACCAAAGATAAAACCCGGTGTTATTCCCATTGTCAGAACAACAGAAAAAGCACGAACCGATGAAATAAATTTGCTTTACGCCAAAGATTATAAAGTTACTACTGATATTATGCTTGTGTTTAAACATTTTTCCGATTTAGATTCATAATAATGCAAATCCACAAACATACAGTTAAACAAAGAATTAAAATTTTAAAGTTCAAATATCAGATATAAAATTTAAAATATATTGTTATTGTTCGGGTTGCCCTTTTTATACCAAACCGCTAACAAAAGAATGAAATGAATTTTGTCTCGTCAAACTCTAATCTCGTCAATAATGACGAGACGGGATGCCGACAGACTAACAGTTTTAAAACAAAAGCGAATCGTATGGTTTTTAATGAACTTGTTAGCAAGTCGGTATTAGCATTCTTTTTGTAGGGTATGGTAAATTTTTTTAACAATCGCTTGTTTATTTCATATAAAAAAATTATCTTTGTACCTGAATAGTAACAAAACCTAAAATAGGATGAATTGGTCTGATAAAGTCAGACATATAAACAAGTTATAGGGCATTTTAAGACGACACCGCATATGAGAAAAATTACGACACTAACGGTTTTGCTTTTCTTTACAGTTTTAGCATTTGGACAAGACTTCAAATATGTAAACACAGAGACACTGAATATTAGGGAAAGTGCAGGAAAACAATACAACGTTGTTGGACAAGTTAATAAAGGTGACAAGGTAACAACCATATCGGAAAGTAATGGTTGGACAGAAATTGAAACCGAAAACGGAACAAAAGGATTTGTAGCAACAAAGTATTTAAGTTCAGACAATCAAAGTGAAAGCAATACCAACAATAAAGAAAAAAGCCCTTGGGTAAGTGTTCTAATCGTTCTTAGCATTTTGGGTTATGGAATTTACAAAATCAAAAATTTCTTTTCGGGGTTGTTGGGTGGCAGTTCAACATCATATCGTCCCGTAAGCAGAAGTTCTTCATCAAATACTTTTTCTTCATATTCATCAAGTTCTACAAAAAACACAACGCAAAAAACAGTTTCGTTAATTGCTGATACAAGAGTAAAGAGCAATAACTACATAGAAACTTTTGATGAAAACGGTAAACGAATAAACGGAATGTTTTTAGGCTCTAACGAAAGATTTGTTGGCTTTTCACAAAGTTGCTTCATAACTGTAAAAAGCAACAACTATTTAACAACATACAACGCACAATGCAAGCGTATCAATGGAATGTTTTTGGGTTCAAATGAACATTTTCACGGTTGTGCAGGAAATACTTTTACCACAAGAAAAGACAACAACTACGTTACAACATACTATACAAATTGTAAAAGAGTAAGTGGACGTTTTGCATAAACCAAACAGTAATATGAGACCAAACATTTTTGACATAGCAACCAAAGAACTTAACCAAGATGCTTTTATCACTTGGCTTTTGCAGTTTGCAGACGACAAATATCAACCAACAGACGAGTTGCTAAATCGGTGCGGAAAGACATTTGTAACGCAACTTATTCAAAAACAAATTCCCGACTTCAATGAAGTAATTTCAAAAGTTGTAGCAGGCAGACAATGGGAAAATATTGATGTTTGGGCTGAAATCAATGATAAATACTTAATCATAATTGAAGATAAAACATACACATCACACCACTCAAACCAATTACAACGCTATAAAGAACATTCGGAAAAATGGTGCATAAACAACAATTACGAAAAGCCAATTTGTATTTATCTCAAAACAGGGAATGAAAGCCAAAGCAGTTTAAGCCATGCACAGCAACAAGGCTTTTCAATATTTAGCAGAATTGATTTTATCAATTTGCTTACTCAATTTAAAGAAACATCAAACAATATTTTTACAGACTTTTACGAACGACTGACAAGAATTGAAAAATCAAATAATGAATTTGAAAACAAGCCAATTAAAGAATGGAACGGCAACGATTGGCAAGGCTTTTTCCAATTTCTTGAAAAACAAATTGATATAGTAAATTGGCACTATGTAAATAATCCAAGTGGTGGATTTTGGAACGCAGTTTTAAATTGGGATTATTGGGGCGACTTTCCTGCATATTTGCAACTTGAAGAAGGGAAACTTTGCTTTAAAGTTTCAACAGACCCAGAAGAAGTTGAAATTCCCGAAGACACGACACGAGGCGAAGTTCGTAACCGACTTTACAACTTGATTTTGACAAAAGCCAACGAATTTGGACACAAACATATTAGACGACCTGACAGATTTGGTAATGGAAACTATATGACTGTTGCAATTGTGGACAGAGAAAATTGGTTAGGTGCAAACAACGAAATTTTAGACAAAGAAACCGTTGTAAAAACATTGACAAACTATTTGACTTTTTTACGAAACACAATAAAATGAAAAGAAAAAACGCCCTATAACAAGGGTTTGGCATCAAGCGGGTCGGACGAGAACGGTCGACAGTTTTTCGTACATTTGAGATTTGTCGCTCGCTCGGAATTTTCTACCGAAAATCCCGCCCGAACGCCAAGCCCCGAACCGTTATAAACAAGCGATAAAAAAGACAGCACCATTACAATGACTGGACGAGAAGAGTTTGACAAGATTTCCACATTTTCAAATTTTCACATTTTCACATTTCCACATTTTCACATTTCCACATTTTCACATTTCCACATTTCCACATTTCCACATTTCCACATTTCCACATTTTCACATTTTCAAATTTCCACATTTTCACATTTCTACATACCTTTGCAAAAA
>CAYSIN010000053.1:16898-20224 GCA_964431135.1 uncultured Bacteroidales bacterium | reverse complement strand
GCAATGACGAGACGAGTTTTTTCTTTTGGGAACTTTTCTTTTTTGCGGAAAAAAAAGAAAAGTACAAGAAAGATTAAAATGAGTTTTTAAGGAGTGAATAATTATTTTTTTAAATAAATCTGTTAACCTTTGTTGTTATCAGAAACAAAAAAACAATTATCTTTGCAGTTTGTCTTTCGGTTCGTAGCTCAGTTGGTAGAGCACGTGACTCTTAATCATGGGGTCGAGGGTTCGAATCCCTCCGGACCGACACAAAAGCAGTGCTTGGGGAATTAACATTTTCAACATGTTTTGTTCTTCTACCCTAAATCAATTTGCGTTTGAATATTTTTAAATTATGATTTACCTTTATATTTTTTAAAATAGACATCAAACATGATGAAAAAAATTCTTTTGCTGGATGCGTATGCTCTTATATTCAGAGCATATTATGCCTTTATTAAAAATCCACGTATCAATTCAAAAGGTATCAATACTTCTGCCATCTTTGGTTTTTTTAATACCTTTTTAGATGTGGCTAACAAGGAAAAGCCTACACATCTTGCCATTGCCTTCGATTCCTCGGCAAAGACATTCCGCCATGACGAATTTCCTGCTTACAAAGCAACTCGCGAATCGACCCCCGAAGATATTAAGACATCCATCCCCTATATAAAAAAAATTATTGAAGCCTTGGAAATACCTATATTTGAAGTTCCCGGTTTTGAAGCCGACGATGTTATTGGTACGCTTGCAAAAATATTCTCCCAAAAAAATTATACCGTTTATATGATGACTTCCGACAAGGATTACTGTCAACTAGTCGATAAAAACATTTATATTTATAAACCGGGACGTTCGGGTAGTGATGTTGAAATACTTGGTATTCCAGAAGTACAACAAAAGTTTGAAGTACAAACACCGTCTCAGGTTATTGATGTACTTGGTTTGTGGGGTGATGCGTCAGACAATATTCCTGGCGCTCCAGGTATTGGCGAAAAAACAGCTAAAAAATTGATTAAGGAATTTGGGTCTATAGAATCTTTGTTGCAGCAAACCGACAAACTTCAAGGTAAAGTAAAAGAAAGCCTTATTCAACATAGGGAACAAGTGCTTCTATCTAAAAAACTGGTAACCATCAATACTTCGGTTCCACTGAAAATTGTCGAGGATGAATTGGTATTAACACCGCCCAACGTAGAAAAGTTAACCCCTATTTTTGAAGAACTGGAATTTAAAACCATGCTTCGTCGTTTTTACGATTGGCGTAACTCTTTTAGTCAACCCGTATTTCAGGAAGAAACAAACACCGCTGAGCCAAATTTGTTCAATCCTGTGGTGTCGGTCATGTCTCCTACTACGACTTTCAAAACTATCCACGATGTACCTCATCAATATTCAATATTAAAATCGGATGATGATATTCAATCCCTTATTCAATCTATAAAAGAATGTCGTGTTTTTAGTTTTGATACAGAAACAGCATCGCTTGATACCATTGCACCGGAATTGGTAGGCATTTCGTTTTGTACCGAACCCTTTAAAGCCTTTTATCTTCCTGTTTCCATCAATGCAATGGAGGCAAGAAAGCAATTACAACCCTTTGCATCAATATTTTTATCGGCAGATATTTTAAAAATTGCACACAACTTGAAATTTGACTGGCAGGTATTAAAAAATTATGGCATAGACATAGCAGAGCCTTATTTTGATACCATGATTGCTCATTACTTGATAGAGCCAGAACAGCGTCATAATCTGAACAGTTTGTCGCAATCCTATTTGAATTACTTGCCTGTTCCCATTGAACAACTTATTGGCGATAAAAAATCAAAGCAAATCAGCATGCGTTTGGTAAATATTGAAAAAGTGAAGGAATACTGTTGCGAAGACAGCGATGTTGCCTTTCAACTTAAGCAAAAATTTTTGCCTGTACTGGAAGAAAACAACATGATGCCTCTGTTTGAAAAAGTTGAAATGCCCTTGATAAGTGTCCTTGCTACCATGGAACTAACCGGTGTCAAGTTGGATGAAAAAGTTTTGCAGGAACAATCCACTATAATAATAAACGATTTACAAACCATCGAACATGAAATATATACGTTAGCGGGAACAACCTTCAATCTTAATTCACCCCGACAGTTGGGAGAAATATTATTTGACAAATTAAAAATTGACGATAAAGCAAAAAAAACAAAAACGAAACAATACGCCACCGGTGAAGAAGAATTACAAAAATATGTAAACAAACATCCTATTATTGCCAAAATTCTTGAGTATAGAACGCTGCAAAAACTTCTTACCACTTATATTGATGCATTGCCAAAGATTATTCATCCCAAAACACATCGCATTCATACGTCGTTCAGTCAGGCGACCACTGCCACAGGGCGATTGAGCAGTTTAAATCCGAATTTGCAAAATATTCCTATTCGTGAAGAACGAGGCAGAGAAATAAGAAAAGCATTTGTACCTTCCGAAAAGTATGATTATATTGTTTCTGCTGATTATTCACAAATTGAACTTCGTATTCTGGCTCATTTATGCGAAGATAAATATCTTGTAGAAGCCTTTCAATCGAACCAAGATATACACACTGCAACCGCATCACGTATCTATAATGTTTCTCCAGAAAATGTAACGCGTGAAATGCGTGCACATGCCAAAGTGGCTAATTTTGGTATTATTTACGGCATATCTGCCTTTGGTCTTGCACAACGGTTGCATATAAACCGTACTGAAGCCAAGAATCTGATAGACCAGTATTTTGCCATGTATCCTGGTGTGGTAGAATATATTCGCAAACAGGTTGATTTTGCCCGTGAAAAAGGTTATGTAGAAACCATTATGAAACGGCGTCGCTATTTGCCCGACATCAATTCGCACAATGCAACGGTACGCAGTTTTGCTGAACGAAACGCCATCAATGCTCCCATTCAAGGTTCATCGGCAGATATCATTAAACTTGCCATGAATCATATTTTTAATGATATGCAGCAACAAAAACTTCAAACACATTTGTTACTTCAAGTGCACGATGAACTTGTGTTTGAAACAACGCAATCTGAATTGGAACATCTTAACTCTATTATTAAACAATGTATGGAAACCGTTATACCGCTTAAAGTTCCATTGATTGTTGAAATTGGTGTTGGAAAAAACTGGCTGGAAGCCCACTGATGCGGTAAATTTTATTTTTAAGGTCAGTAAGAGCCAGCATGATTATATTACCCAACCGCTAACAAATATAGGATGAGAAAAAACTTCAAAGTTTAGTCGGGGATAATGCCTGGCAAAACCTTCAAGGTTTAGCCGGGGAGAAAGCCAGAAAAACCATCAAAGTTTAT
>CAYSIN010000053.1:0-16798 GCA_964431135.1 uncultured Bacteroidales bacterium | reverse complement strand
AACCATCAAGGTTTACGAAGAAAAAGGCCTAGCAAAACCTTCAAGGTTTAGCCGGTATCCTTATTCATACATCACATTTATTAATACCCAAGATTTTTAAGCATGGATATGGCACTTTGTTCTTTGGCAAATAATTTGGTTATGTAATCACCCTTTTCGTCCTTGTCAATGGTTATATGTTTGGGTGCAGGAATTAAACAATGCTGAATGCCACCATAACCACCCAGCGAATCCTGATAGGCACCCGTATGAAAAAATCCTATATATAATGGGTTTTCATGTTTAAATTTAGGAAGATAAATAGCATTGACATGGGCTTCTTCGCTGTAATAATCCTGACTGTCGCAAGTCAATCCGCCTAAAAACACACGTTCATAAGGTTCTTCCCATTGATTAATGGCTAATAATATAAACCGCTGGTTCATAGCCCAAATATCTGGCAGCGTCGTCATAAACGAACTATCTATCATATCCCACATTTCGCGATCGTTTTGTTTTTTCTGGTCTAAAATAGAATACAGCGTAGCACCGCTTTCGCCCACCGTAAATGAACCAAATTCTGAAAAAATATTCGGCTCGGGTACATCGGCTTGATTACAAAGATTTTTTATCTGACTGACTATTTCTTCGGTCATATACTCATAATCATAGGCAAAAGCAAGCGAGTTTTTAATAGGAAAACCACCACCTATATTTATACTGTCCAGTTCGGGACATATTTTTTTCAACTCCACATACATGTTGACAGCTTTTTGTAACTCACTCCAATAGTAGGAGGTATCCTTTATTCCAGTATTGATAAAAAAATGAAGCATACGCAATTCAAATTTCTTACTGCTCTTGATTTTGCTTTTAAAAAAGTCTAATATATCGTTGTATCGAAATCCTAATCGTGAAGTATAAAATTGAAAACTTGGTTCTTCTTCGGATGCAATACGAATGCCTAATTTTGTCTTAACTTTGATGTTCTTTTCATAATAATTCAGTTCGTTTATATTGTCCAAAACAGGAATGGTATTATGAAATCCGCCGTTAATCAGTTCGCAGATATATTGCATGTACAGTGGCTTTTTAAATCCATTACAGATAATATAGGTATCGCTGGAAATTTGACCATTTTCGTATAACCGGTCTATGATAGGAAAGTCAAACGCAGACGATGTTTCCAGATGAATATCGTTTTTCAGGGCTTCATCCAGAACAAACTCGAAATAGGAACTTTTAGTGCAGTAGCAATAAAAGTATTCGCCGTTGTAGTCTGTTTTGGCAAAGGCAACATTAAATAATCGCTTGGCTTTTTGAATTTGTTCCGATATTTTGGGCAAGTAGGATATTTTTAACGGAGTTCCATACTGCTTAATGACATCCATTAATGGTATGTCATGAAAGTTTAATTCGTCATCAATAACTTTAAATTCCGGCTGCGGCCAGTCAAAAGTTTGTTCAATCAAATCAAGATATTTCGTTTTCATTTTACTAATCCAAGTTAATTACATTATTAAAATTTTTATAATCCAACTCACTTACTTTATAAAATTGTTGCAAAACTAATGTATTTTTTTATATGTAATTAGCATCTTCTGTTTTTTTTAATAATTTTTGATTTTCCTTTTTAATAGTCCAGTTCAATAAATCATGTTTAAATTATGTAACCTTCCGACTTTGTTTTTGCCAAATAATTGCGTAGGTTTGCAAAAAAAAACATGTCATTTTTATATCCTGGCATATTATGGTTCAGTGCCCTTATTGGCATACCCATTATCATACATCTTTTTTATTTTAGACGATACAAAACTGTTTATTTCAGCCAAACTGCCTTTATCGATGAAGTTATTAAGGAATCACGTTCAAGGCAGCGGTTACGCAATTTAATCATATTGCTGCTTCGAATACTGACAATTCTATCGCTTGTATTGGCATTTGCTCAACCCGTCAAAAAAAATAACAATGCTTCTAAACCATCAACAAGTAATGTATTCGCTTTTTATATAGACAATACTTTTAGCATGAGCAACGAGGGAGAACGCATGTCGTTGCTGGAAGAAGCCAAAAGCAAAGCCATTGGCATGATACAATCTCTTCCTGTCAATACCAAATATATTCTTTTTTATCATGGCATGACATCTTCACCCTATCCGTTGCGTTCATCCGAAGAAATGGAAAAGCAAATAACCAATATTCACCTGTCGCCCATAACCTTTAAATGGAATCATGTTTTTAATACGTTCAAAAAAATTAACGATGCATCGGGAATTTCATCAAATACTATCAAGTATGTATTTTTTTCAGATGGTCAAAAGTATGCTCTTGATAATGCTGCGTGGGAAAAAGATTCTTCGTTGGTATATTTGTTTTTAACTTCACCGGCAAAACACTCCAACATAGCCATAGATACAGTATGGATGGAACATCCCAATTCTATAGAAGGGCAAACAGAAAATCTTACGGTAAAGGTTACCAATTATGGTGATGATGATTTTAAATCGCTACCCGTAAGGCTTTATATCAACGATACGCTTAAAACCATGGCAACAGTAACGGTAAATGCTCACACTTCTACAACACTCAACTTTGCTTATGTCAATTTGCATACGGGTTACGTAAATGGGAAAGTTGAATTGTCTGATTTTCCAGTAACTTTTGATAATGTATATTATTTTAATTACAAGGTAAGCAATCATATTGCTGTAGCCGTCATTTCGGATGAGTTATCACCCTACTTCCAATCTTTTTTCAATTCCGACAGTATATTTACCGTAAGCACATTCAGCCCGAAAAATATTCCCTACAGCACACTAAAACAATATTCGTTTATAGTAGTCAATGGATTGAACGATTTATCAAGCGGATTGTGGAGTACACTTTTAACCTCCATTAAACAGGGTGGTTCGGTATTGTTGATTTCGCCTACCAAAGAAAAAATACTGCCGTTAAATAATCTGCTGAAAGAAGCAGGATTTTCTTTGGAACTCATGGATACTGCTAAAACTTTTCTTTCTATTCCTTCCATGGAATCTAATTTTTATACAGGTGTTTTCACTAAACAGGAAGAGCGTGCCACGATGCCCTGGGTCAAAAATGGATGCAGCATTGAAGTAGCACACGGGTTGGTATATGATTTATTGCTGCAATACGAAAATAAACAATATGCCATTTTAAAAAGAGCCATAGATAAAGGGACACTTTATATTACCGGTTTTTCATTTTCTCCAAAAATTACCAATTTCATGACACATCCTTTATTTGTTTCGGTGCTTCATCGCATGGCACAGTTAAGCATTAAACCTACCTTGCTATCATACACCCTTTCACCCTCTATGACGGTTAGTGTCGATGCCGATTCTGTTATCAACGATGGCGTACTTGAATTAAAACAACCTAAAACAGGATGGTCAGTGATTCCATTGCAACGACGACTATATAACGAGATAGTGCTCATGCCTCAGGACATTATTACTGATGATGGTGTGTATCAATTGTTATATCAACATAAACTTAAAACTTATCTCTCCTTTAATTATGACCGCAAGGAATCAGAACAATCGTATTATTCTTCGGAAGAGGTTAAACGATTTTTAGAAGACAAAGGGAGAAAGGTATTAACCGTTAACGCCACCGATACCGATGAAATTAAAGCAATGGTAAGTAATGAATTTCATGGAACATCTTATTGGAAATGGTTTGTTCTTCTGGCATTGCTTTTTTTAATCGGTGAAATGCTGGTCATTCGATTGTGGAAAAATTAATTGGGTTAAAAATGAACATTTTATATTTTTGAAATAAATTTCATGAATGAAGTGATAGACCATCCGGGAGTGGTAAAAGCCATTAAAGATTCTGAAACCATTATTGTAAACATTGTCTCCATATCAGCATGCAGTCATTGTTCAAGCAAAGAAGCCTGTACTCTGAACATGAGTGATATGCAAGAAAAGGAAATTGAAGTAAAAGCATCGCCTCAAAAATATCCCGTAGGTACCAATGTAATGGTTCAAATGAAATTTGGTATGGGCAACCTTGCCGTTTTTTTAAGTTATATTTTACCCCTTATTTTAATGCTGCTGGCTGTTTTTACCACTTATGGAATAACCTCCAACGAGCCCTTATCGGGTATTTTAGGACTGGTTATTCTCATACCCTATTATCTTATACTTTATCTTTTACGAGACAGCATAAGCAAAAAAATTCGTTTCACTTTAAAAGAAGAATAATACAATCGTTAATTTTTTTTTTGTACTTTTACACCTTTAATTTACGCATGTATGAGATTTTTGCAATTAAGTTTTCTTTTAATTCTATTAAACTCACCTATTTGGTGTCAATTGGCTTCATGGTCGCTCATCACCGATGGAACACCTACTATTATGGATGTAAACGTTACAGCAGGAGTATTTAAAAAAGGTTCAGGATTAAATGCCTTATCTTTTTCTTCAAATGGTGCATCCTGTTCGGGTTGGACAACATCAATTGCTCCCGATACTTCCGATTATTTTCAAGTATTCATAGCACCCGTCAATGGGTATAAATTAAATATTCATACCATTGCCTTTAGCGAACGACGTTCATTAACCGGAATCAGGGCTTATGAAGTTAGAATTTCCAATACACCAAATTTTTCAACCTATACTACACTTGTATATGATAGTGTTCCTGACGATGACCTGACACGAGATGGCACTATCAACGGATTAAATATGTTGGTTAATAATGGAGATACGGTCTATATTCGCTGGTATGGTTATAAAGCCGAAGGCGGAACGGGAACATGGCGTATTGCTGCCAATACGCTTAGCATAGATGGAACTGTAACCCAAATCAACCCAAACGACAATGACAGTTATGCTTCAGAGCCAGATACTCAGGTATCGGGCGACACCATTACTTCTGTATGCACCACTCTTGCCTTGGCAAAACGTATATTTTCGTTCAAAATCAACGATGCTGGGACAGCCGACGGGCTACCTACCCATATTTCTTATATTGTTGTGAAAAATACCAATTCGGTAAACTGGTCCAATATATTAGGCGGTGCCTATATCAAGGTAAATAATAATAATGTGGTGGCTACCGATACCATTATTTCATACAACACCATTAGTTTTACTTTTAACAGTGGAGCAGTAGATGTTCCCAATGGTTCAAGTATAACCCTTGATGTGTATGTTTTTTTAAAACCTTTTCCGTTAACGGATAATACGCCCATTAAATGTTACATTGACAGCAGTTGCTTGAATGCTTACATCAATGGTTCGGGATTTGCTCCTTCTTTTGCACCTATAACATCCAATACTTTTTATGTTGATGTAGTTGGAAGTAAATTAAACATTTCTTCGCAACCCGTCCTTGTTTTTCCTAATGTTGCCTTTTCGTTTTCTTGTGAAATTACAGATAATCAGGGGAACCGCGATTTGGGTTACAACGGAAATATTCTATTGCAACGTTCATTGGGAAATGGGCATTTGCAATCAGCATCGGGACTATCCAAAACTGCTGTGAGTGGATTGGCTCAATGGAACGATTTGACTTATGATTCTATTGGCATTTTCCAAATGACGGTAAGCGACGGAGTCAGTTTATTCACCTCTGTTTATTCCAATTTTATTTATTGCTTATTACCTCCAACTACGCTGGATGAGCATTTTGATGATGGAAATTTTACACAAAATCCCACGTGGATAGGAAATACGGGAGACTTTATTATAAACAGTAACTACCAATTAGAACTGAACACTACTGCCAGCAGTTTTTCATCGTACCTTTGTACTCCTGTAAAAATTTCTGAAGACAGCACCGAATGGCAAGCATGGATACATCTGAATTCAAATCCTTCCAGCAACAACAATATCAAATACTATCTGGCATCGAGCAACAACAATTTTACACAGCCTTTAAATGGTTATTATTTACAAATAGGGGAAGACGGTTCGCAGGATGCCCTCAAATTTTATTATCAACAAGATTTTAATTCTACTTTATTAACTACTGCCACACTGGGTGCTGTTGATACTACCCCACAAGTACGTGTTAAAGTTATTCGCACACAAGGTGGTCAATGGCGAATATATGCCGATTATACTGGCGGGTCAGCATTTTTGTTGGAAAATACAGTAATCGAAACATCTTTTTGGGACACACTCATATATACAGGTATTATTTGTCAATACACTTCGTCTAATACAAGTGGAAAATTTTTCTTTGATGATTTTTATTTAGGTCCTGTTCAAATTGATTCCATCAAACCAACACTTTCGGAAATTAATGTACTCGATTCATTGCATTTGGATTTGATTTTTAGCGAAGGCATTTCACTATCTACAGCACAAAACACAAGTAATTATTATGTGAATAACAACATTGGTAATCCGGTATCTGCCCTAAGAGATAATTTGAACGCGACTGTTATACATTTAACTTTTGATACATCTTTTACATCGGGTATTACTGATACCATTACCATTTCCAATCTTACCGATTTTTCCAATAATATGATAGAACAGCCCATAAAGGAAAGTTTTTTATGGTATCTTGTTCAGCCCTTTGATATCGAAATAAATGAAATTATGGCAGACCCCACACCTGCTGTACAATTACCAACTTATGAATATATTGAATTATACAATCGCAGCAATTATACCATTGAATTAAAAAATTGGACACTCACCATTGGAAACGCAACCGTACCTTTCCCCTCATACAAATTTACTGGTGGCAGTTATATAATTTTATGCACGGCATCGGCTGCTTCGTCATTAAGTACATACGGAACAACGCTACCTGTCATTACAAGTTCTAGCGCTTTGCTCAATGCAGGGACATTGCTTGTACTGAAGAACAATAAAGGAAATATTATTCACTATATCAATTATTCCGATTCATGGTATCAGAACAGTCATAAAAAAGATGGTGGCTGGAGTTTGGAACAAATCGACCCTATGAATCCTTGTGGTGAAGAGACCAACTGGACAGCCTCTACCAACGTCAAAGGAGGCACTCCCGGCGCTAAAAATTCTGTTTTTAGAAGCAATCCCGATTTAACTAAACCAGATTTATTGCGTGCAGCCCTTATTTTACCCGATACACTGCTTCTGACTTTTAACGAAACTATTTTGGAAAATGCCATAATACAACCGTCACATATAACGGTCAACCACGGTATTGGCAATCCTGACTCCACTTCGTTTGTGGATATTAATCAAAAAAAATTATTACTGATATTCAACGGTTCAACTTTTGTAAAAGATACTGTTTATACGGTTTCGGTGGATGCTGGCATTAAAGATTGTGCAGGAAATGTTTCCAATATAATACTTACAGCACCGTTTGCCATTGGCGATTCTACTTATAAGAATTGCTTAGTCGTTAACGAAGTCCTGTTTAATCCACAAACTGGCGGAAATAAATATATAGAACTTTACAATCCTACTTCACATACTTATAATTTAAAAGACTTGAATTTGACTGATATCAACGATACATCTTTGTTTATTGTCAGTACAGAAGGTTTTTATGCTTTTCCCGGCGATTATATTGTACTTACTGAAAATGCCAAAGGTGTTACGAATTATTTCCATACCCCCTATCCCAAAAAAATAGTTGAAATGAGTTCGTTTCCATCTCTTAACACTACTTCAGGAAGAGTAACCCTTGTTAATAAATACTTTGATATTATTGACGATTTCAGTTATGATGAAAGTATGCAGTTTCAATTGCTCAATTCATTTAAAGGCATTGCACTGGAACGCATTCACCCCGATTTGCCCACACAGGATGCTCAAAACTGGCACTCTGCTTCCGAAAGTTGTGGCTTTGGCACACCCACCTATAAAAATTCACAATATGGTCAATTCAATCATCTGGAAAGCGATATAACCATAGAGCCCGAAATATTCAGTCCCGATATGGACGGAAAGGATGATGTACTCAACATTAGATATAAATTTTCTGAACAGGGATATGTTGCCAGCGTTACTATATTAGATGCTAAAGGAAGAACCATTCGTAAACTGGTTCGAAATGAACTGTGTGGTATAGAAGGATATTTTACATGGGATGGACTGACGGATAGCAAAACAAAAGCAACTATTGGAATTTACGTGGTATATGTTGAAATTTTTGATTTGACGGGTACAACCAAAGCATTTAAAAAGCCCTGTGTACTGGCAAGTCATCTATGATAACGTTATTAAACTTCAATTGTTGAAAAGTTATTTTTTTAGTATTACATGTACAATTTGAATCACATTAACTTTGTAAAAAGTAAATTATATAATGTCGTTAAGAGTAGGTGTAATAGGTGCCGGACATTTTGGTAAATACCATATACAGGCATTAAAAGGGATAAGTGAAATTGAATTAAAAGGGTTTTATGATATTGACCCAATAGTTCAAAAAACAGTTAGTAAGGATTATAATGTAAAGTCATATAATTCACTAAAAGAGATTTTACAGGATATTGATTTAGTTGATATCGTTACTCCTACGGTTAATCATTATGACTGTGCTGTAGAGGCGATAAAACTTCAAAAACATGTATTTATTGAAAAGCCTGTTACTCATTCGGTAGAAACTGCCGAACGTCTTATAAAACTTGCCGATGAAGCAGATGTAAAAGTACAAGTAGGTCATATAGAACGATTTAACCCTGCCTATCTTGCTGCCGAATCCTTTTTAAACAAACCCATGTTTATCGAAGCACACCGATTGCAACCATTCACACAACGAAGTTTGGACGTGTCGGTAGTTCTAAATTTAATGATTCACGACCTGGATATTATTTTGCATACCGTAAAATCAAATATAAAACGTGTTAATGCGAGTGGTGCTATTATTGCATCTGATTCGGCAGATGTTGCCAATGCACGCATAGAATTTGAAAATGGTTGCGTTGCTCATCTTACTGCCAGCAGAATATCAATGGAAAATTTACGTAATATTAAAATATTTCAAAAAGACAATTGCATTACTATAGATTTTCTCAATAAAAAAACTGAAATAATCTGGGCAAGAAAAAATGAAAACACGCCCATTCATGACGATGCTCATTCTATTGAAATAACTTCACAATATCCTGAAATTACCCCCAATAATGCTATTCTGGAAGAACTAAAATCTTTTGTCTATAGTATAGAACATCATAAGAAACCTATGGTTACGTTGGAACATGCATATCAAGCCTTAAAAATTGCTTTTGACATTATTGATAAGGTAAAATTTTCGTTTGAATCGTAAACGTGATACAATAAGTTTATTACTATTTCGTTTTTCAATTTTGTAACTGATGTGCATGAAGTATTTTTTATTTTTTATACTCTTTACGGCTTTATTTTTTTCTTGCAAAAAGTGGGAAAAAGGGGCCATCCCATCTTATATCCATATTAATAATGTAAAAATAATTACCGATGCGAATACTCAAGGGGCGGCTACCCATAAAATATCAGATGTGTGGATAAATATTGACGGCAACAGACAAGGTACTTACGAAATGCCCGTAACTTTTCCTGTTCTTGCAACAGGTCAACATCAAGTTATGGTAAGAGCCGGTATAAAAGTCAACGGCATTGCGGCAAGTCGAGCCATTTACCCTTTTTTTAATACCATTACTTACGATACGTTGTTGCCCGAAGGCGGGAAAATAGTGCTGTCTCCTACTTTTTCATATCTTCCAGAAACCATTTTTGCATGGATAGAAGGTTTTCAAAATAACGGTTTTACCTTAGACCGCATGTCGGAATGCGATACGACACTCTACGTAGAAGCCGACAGTACAGGCAATAAATATGGCAAATTTACTATTGACGTTATTCGGCAACGGTTTTATTACAAATCTACAGAAGCGTATCCATTACCTGCTAATGGCAGTGCCGTCTTTTTAGAAATGGACTACCGTTGCGACCACCCATTTACTGTTGGGTTATTGATTAATAAATTACAGTCAACCGTCACAAACAATGTCATTATAATTAATCCATATCCCAATACATTTAATCATATTTATATTGACTTTTCCAATATCGCCGTTCAAAATTATGATGCGTTAACCTTCAATGTCTTTTTTCAATCGGTACTTCAAAGCGGCTATACACAAGGAAATGTAGAAATTGATAATATCAAATTAATCCATTTTTAATGAAAAGTAAAAAGCAAACCATAAAATATGTAGTATGTGATTATATAGCTGCATTAACAACATGGGTTCTGTTCTTTTCGTTTCGTAAAAAAATTATTGAAACACATTATTTTGGATATGACATTCAACTGCATTACGATTTAAAATTCTTTTTAGGCATAGCCATTATACCTATTTTCTGGCTTATTCTTCATTTTCTTTCCGGTTATTATCAGGATGTTTATAGGCGTTCCCGTTTGAAAGAATTGTGGCAAACGTTTCTGGTAACCATCATTGGCACTATTATTCTGTTTTTTGCATTGCTGTTGAATGATTATGTTATCAAGTATTCCGATTACTATCGCTCTGTACTGGTATTGTTTATATTGCAATTTTTGTTGACTTATATTCCCAGAATAATAATAACTACACGCACTATTCATAAAATTCATCATCGCAAAATTGGATTTAGAACCATTATAGTTGGCAGTGATAAAAAGGCATTTGATTTATATGAAGAATTTTCTCGTCAGAAAATTGGAAGTGGAAATATACTGATAGGATTTGTCAATGTTTTGGAAAAGCCACATTATCGAATAGAAAAATTTTTACAAAATTTGGGTAATGTAAAAGAATTGCCTCAAATTATTGACCGCGAAAATGTTGAAGAAATTATTCTTGCTCTGGAAACTCGTGAACACGACCAGATTAATTCTATTTTAAATCGTATTGAAAATAAGGATGTTGTTATTAAAGCCATTCCTTCGCTTTACGACATTCTAACCGGTAGCGTACGTTTATCGTCTCCCTATGCAGCACCCCTTTTACAGATTTCGCGTAACCTGATGTCGCCTTTTGAAATGAACTTAAAACGATTGATTGATATCTTTTTCTCCATAATTGCCATCATTCTTTTAATACCGGTATATTTATTTTTATCGGTGGGCGTTCTGTTATCTTCTAA
Organism: uncultured Bacteroidales bacterium; assembly: GCA_964431135.1. Classification (GTDB taxonomy): domain Bacteria; phylum Bacteroidota; class Bacteroidia; order Bacteroidales; family GWA2-32-17; genus Ch61. The sequence goes on along the minus strand of CAYSIN010000053.1, from coordinate 5,729 downwards.
AGGAAGCATCATATATAAGCAAGAACGCATAGGTAAATATGGCGTTCCGTTTAACATATACAAGTTCAGAAGTATGTATATTGATGCCGAAAGTTCAGGTCCTGCCTTATCAAGTAAAAACGATTCACGTATTACCAAATTCGGATTGTTTATGCGTAAAATGCGTCTCGACGAAACACCTCAGTTTTTTAATGTGCTAAAAGGGGATATGTCGCTGGTGGGTCCACGTCCCGAACGTCAGTTTTTCATTGACCAGATTATGCAACGAGCACCTCATTATGCTCATTTGCAAAAAGTACGACCCGGCATTACTTCATGGGGACAAATAAAATTTGGCTATGCTTCAACTGTTGATGAAATGATTGAACGACTTAAATACGACCTTATTTACATTGAAAACATGTCCATTTATGTTGATTTTAAAATCATGATTTATACATTGAAAATTATTTTACAAGGACGGGGAAAATAAAAAATGTAAGAATAGGAGAGAAAAACTCTCAAAATTTTGCTGGCTTTCTCCGGTTAAACCTTCAAGGTTTTGCTGGCTTTCTTCCCGGATAAACCTTGAAGGTTTTGTTGGCTTTCTCCCCGGTTATACCTTCAAGGTTTTGTTTGGCTTTCTTTCTGGTTAAACGTTCAAGGTTTTGCTGGCTTTCTCTCTGGCTATACCTTCAAGGTTTTGCTGGCTTTCTCCCCGGATAAACCTTGAAGGTTTTGTTGGCTCGGTTATACCTTCAAGGTTTTGCTTGAATTTCTCCCCGGTTAAACCTTCAAGGTTTTGCTTGAATTTCTCTCCGGTTAAACCTTCAAGGTTTTGCTCATCCCGAATATGAATGCTTTTACCAATTAAATATTTTTGAATGCATATCGGTTTAAAATCATTAATCATTAATGCTTATTTTTGTTAAATTAATTTTAGTCATGAAGGTAGTTGGACTGATTTTCAAAGGTTCTTTTTTTATAATGCTGATGCTTGCGTTTTCTTCGTGTAGATGTCCGCTTACTGTTTTAAAAAGTACCAGCCAGCAATGGTGCATTAAGGAAAAAAATATAAAAGGAACGGCATATCATATAGTTTGCAAGACACGATTACCGTATCAACAATTGCATCTGGACAGTGTTTACATTCAACATCAGTGGTACAATCGTTTTCATTATTCTGTGTTGGGAAAATCAAATACATTTCAACAATTTGTCAAAAACGATTCTATTCTTATCAGTTTAACTGTGATGGATACAATCCCATCACTGCCCATTTACCTTTCATATACACAAAACAAGAAGAATAAGCATCTTGTTATTAAAGAAATAAAAATATTAACTTCGTTATGCACTCCATAAGCCTTCGCTAACTATTCAAATATTTCATATTTTTTTTCATCCTACGTTTTGTGTTATTAATCACTTTCTTTTTTTTATTTATCAAAAAATTATTTCTAAATGGATTTAGTAGTATATTTTTGTAAAAAAATTATATATGGAAAATACCGCTAAAAATACAACGACTGTAACCATCGTAAAAAAAGCATATCCATACAAATACAGTCATTTTTACATCAAGGTTTCCAATGTCAATCATGATGAAAGTGTCTTGTTAAAAATATTTTCACGTTACCGTACAGGAAATAATCGTCAACCTTCTTTATTGAATTGATACCGTATATGCCTCGTCATATTTAACGGAATCAAAGTGCTATTACTATGCTTTTTTTGAAAAATTTGCTCAACGTGAGTTAATAATTTCTGTTTAATTCTTTTTTTAAATATGTATCTAACAGCGATTTGAACATTTTGCCGTGATTTGAATATTTCAAATGCAGTAATTCATGAAGAATAACTTTCAACCTGACTTCTTTAGATTCTTCAAGCAGTTTTTTATCAAACGTAAGCCTGCCCTTGCTCGAACAACTTGCCCATTTGCGTTTCATTGACTGAATATGAATTTCTTTTGGCTTCACTCCCACTTTGGTTGCCAGTGTATGAACTTCTTCCTTAAATGTTTCTGAAGTCATCATGCTGTTTGTCCTGTTTTTAATATATTTATGATATTCTGCACCATGTCTGAGACCCTTTTAGTATCCTGTACGCCACCTTTAAATATTACCTGATATAACGCTTTCCTTATTTCCCGCTCATGTCCATCACTTCTGTGCCAGTGCGGATATTTTGCAAATACTGTCTGTAAACCGTTTGCGAGCATCTCGGCATTGGAAATACCTTGTTCCTTGAGCATCCAGTAAACAGAGAAAATCTCTGAAGACATTGCCTTTCCTGTCTGCTCTTTTTGAGCATCGTTAATTTCCTTAATTATTTCCATGAGTTTTTCAAGAGTTTCTTTTGTACTCTTTTGTCTATTCTCAAAAAGTTTGACCAGGAGTTCAGCCCTTTCGGCAATGGAAATAAGATAGGGAGAAACTTTGCCAAACTGTTCTGCCGTTTTTTCTATACTTTTAATCAGATTGAATACCTTTTCCGTATCGGATGCATTACTTTCTTCGATCCGTTTTAGTGTTTCCTCATTTATTTCGCAAACTTCCAGCGTTGGGCCAATGACGCTGCTTGTGGTATGCTGCTGGACAAGAAGAGCAGTTTTTCTGGTAAAATCCCGGTCAATTAGAGTTCCTCTGTCAAAATTTTCATAAACAATCTTATACATTCGTGAAAGGGTTTCGTAGTCGTCAAGATAGGGGCGAAGAAAATCGTCGGGCGAGATGATTTCGTAAAGTCGGGATAATTGTTTGTAGTACCGATAAAATTCCTGCCGCTTATCTTCATCCCAGAAGTGTTCCAATACTGCCTCTACCGCTTTATCTTGATGCTTGCCTGCTATAAGAGGAAGATACTGCTTCTCTGCAATCTGCATTTCATTCTTAAATTGTTCCTTTAAAACCGCAATATCGTGAACTACCCCTTCAATATCCTGCGAATCGAAGGCAAGGGCTTTTTCGAGATTGTCAAAGATGCCAACAAAGTCAAGCACAAAACCAGACGATTTCTTTCTTCCTTCATCATCTTCATAAGGACGATTGACGCGGGCAATGGCCTGCAACAGTACATGGTCCTTCATGGGTTTATCGAGATACATACAATAAAGAATTGGTGCATCAAAACCTGTTAGAAGTTTTTCTGTCACAATTAATATCTTTGGTAGTTCATTCGGTTTTTTAAAAGCATTTCTAATTCTTTTTTCTTCTGTTTCTGAAAGATGATATTTAGATAGTTCTGGTTTATCATTGTAATAAGGGCTATAAACTACTTCTGAATATTCATGCGGCAAATATTTATCTAATTCTTCTTTATAAAGTGCACAGGATTCCCTATCAACAGCAACCAAAAATGCTTTGTATCCCATTGGCTCAATGTAATTTTTGTAATGGTCATAAATATATTTAGTAACTTTCTCAACTCTTTCTCTGTTTTTAAGCATATTCTTTAGTTTTACTGCTTTTTCAAGAACTTTATTTAAAGCTTCAATATCGCTTATGCCTTCAGTTTCTGCAAGATTTAAGAATTCCTTTTCAAGTAATTCTTTTTCAACTCGTAATTCATTTGGAGCAAGAGTATAATAGAGCGGAACAGTTGTGCCATCTTCGATAGATTCTGCAATGCTGTATTTGTCAAGATACCCCTGTGGTGCATCATCCTTTCCAAAAGTTACAAATGTTCCACTGCCATACTTTGTTTTGTCAATCGGTGTTCCGGTAAAACCAATATAAACTGCATTCGGCAGCGCACCCATCAAATAGTTGCCAAGTTTGCCACCGGTGGTTCGGTGTGCTTCGTCCACCAGAACAAAAATATTCTTGCGTGTATTGATATTCGCCTGCATTTCATCAAACTTGTGAATCATCGTAACAATGAGTCCTCGCCTATCGTGTGAAAGCAGTTTCCGCAAGTCTTCTTTACTTTCTGTTACTTCGACATTTCCAATTCCTACTGCGGTGATATTTGCAAATAGTTGGCTTTCAAGTTCGTTCCTATCCACCAGCATAATAACCGTTGGATTTTCGAAGAGTGGATTCTCAATAATCTTTTGTGCTGCTACAATCATGGTATAGGTTTTGCCCGAACCCTGTGTATGCCATATCAATCCCCGCTGCTTTTTCGCATCTTGTGCTCTTTCTACAATTTTGTTAACAGCATTCATTTGATGTGGCCGCAGCACTACCTTTTTTAATTCATCGTCCTGACGGGTAAAGAGGATAAAATCGGTAATCATCTTCAGTATTCGTTTCCTGTCGAAAAACGTCTTGATGAGATGCTCAAAATTGCCTCCTGCTTCCTCCTTCCAGTTGAAGAGCAACTTTTCGGAGGTGTTCCATGTACCGCTGTAGTAATATTTTGAGATGTGGGTTATGGCATAAGCCTGCAGAACGGCAAGAAGCTCCGGACAATCGCGATGATAGCGCTTTACCTGTTCCAGTGCTTCGCTCATTCCTTCTACTTTTGATGCTGATTTGGTTTCTATGAATAGCAGGGGAATGCCGTTGACAAGAAAAACAACGTCCTGCCTGATGGTTTTGGTGCCATTGGTAAACATGAACTCTTCCGTAACGTGAAAGGTGTTGCGATCAACATCTTCGGTATCGAGTAATTTGATGTTGCGTTCCCGTTTTTCGCCAGGGACAAACACGGTTTTCAAACCTTTGAGATATTCCCATGCGGTAAAGTTACCTTCGATATTTGCCGGTATGGATTCAATTTTTTTGATAATCTCCTCCGCCATCAGATGTTCTGCAAAGCCTGAATTGAGCCTTTGCATCTGGTTTATGAAAAGTTCTCTGAACACCATACCTGTTTCTCCACCTCGCAGGCGAAGTGCTTCATCGGAACTGATGTACTGCCAGCCGAGATTTAGAAACACTCTTGCACCATTTTGAGCGGTGTATTGTGCCGACGGTTCCTGCACATAATCAATGATGGGCTTTTGAACCGAATATTTTTCACTTCCAAGTTTGCTCATACTGTTATCTCCAATTGATTAACTCTAATATTTGCGGTCATAAGGTTATGCAAAAGGCTTTTGAACAATTCCTCCAGTGCCTTCTTTTTATTCTCCTCCGCTTCGATTTTAGCATCAATGGCTGAAAGGATAGATGCAATTTTTTGCTGGATAGGAAGGGGAGGGATTTGTAATGGTAATCTTTTTAGATCATCTCTAGGGATACCCTTGATAGTTGTACCTCGCATACATTCTTTCAAATATTTTTGAATTTGAACAGTGCTTATTTGGTAAGCAAGATATTCCAAAGAGTATTTTTTATTGTCAATAAATACTCCAGTAAGGTCTTGGCTAATTGCAATGTCGATCTTGTTGATTGCCACTTTCCCAACTCCTACTCTTGTTCCAATTATCAAATTATCTTTAGGTATCAAATGAGTCGAACTTTCTCTAAGTCCTTTTTCTGTTATTTTTTTTTCTCCATTTAATAAATATAAATCATTTATTTTTTTGCTAGTAGTCCAATGAACAGTTCCATTCCAATATTCTTTAATATCTGTTGGGGGCGTACCACCTCCAATAAAAGATTCAGCCACTTCCCCCAGTTTCACCACTTCCCAATCCTCCGGCACGGGTCCGATTTCTGTTTCCTTGAGCAGCACGCTTTCAGCCTCTTGCGGTGAAACTGGTCCGTAGGTAAAGAGGTGCTTCATCATCGATTTTTTGAGTGCTTTTGCGGCGGCTATCACAGCTTCCGTTTTCTCCTTTGCCTCCTGCACCGCAG
>CAYSIN010000052.1:8182-20519 GCA_964431135.1 uncultured Bacteroidales bacterium | reverse complement strand
TTGATGGCAATTTAGGAATAGGTTATAACTTACCAGACCCGTTAACTTCAAAAGTATTTATTAAGAGTACCGGAAATTCAAATGCATCGTCATCATTAAATATAGTTAACTCTGATGGAAATTCTTTGCTATTTGTTGAAGATGATGGAAAAATAGGTATAGGAACAACACAATTTGATGACGGTTCTATATTAGTCGTTAATGGTAAAATTAAAGCAGAAGAAGTTGAAGTTGTACAAAATGTATTACCTGATTACGTATTTGATAAGGATTATTCACTATTAAGTTTAAAAGAACTGGAGCAATTTATTTCTAAGAACAAGCATTTACCTGATATACCTTCATCGGAGGATGTTAAACAAAACGGCATGCAGGTGGGAAAAATGAACGCCCTATTGCTCAAAAAAGTAGAAGAATTAACTTTATATATAATTCAATTGCAAAATGAAATTGACAATTTACAGAAAAAGTAAATGTCTTAAAACTTTTATATTATGAAAAAGTTTATAATAAACATTATAGGTTTTATTTTGGCAGTTAGTATTACAAACGCTCAAACGAATTATTTGAATGTTGAAAATTCGAGCAGTGATGGGCTTACTATAAATGTTATTAATATACCTGCTATAAGTTTTACTTCGATAACCGATTCTACAGGTACACTTTATTCAACTATAAATTTCGAGGGAACTACCGAAATGGAACAATATAAACCAAATTTACCTATTTTTAGTTCAATGATTTTAATACCCAATGGTTCAACGGTTTCATTCCAGATAGATACCGGATTTTCTGAGATATATAATAATATATTAATCAGACCTCAGGCTGCTTTATTATCTGATAATGATAGTAATGACCCATTTAAAAAAGATGAAGTGATTTATTTTACCGATTCATTGTTCCCCGGGACTTTTGCATCATTGGATTTTAAAGGTAAAATGCACGGGCAGGAATGCGCTGTTTTAAGAATATATCCCTTTCAGCACAATCCTGTAAAAAAACAATTAAGGGTTTATCCTCATTTAAGTGTCAGCCTTATATTTAATGGGACAAAAGAACTGCTGCTCGAAAGATTTTACAGTAAAAATTTTGATGACTTATTACGCTCTACTGCAATAAATGCTTATGAAATTTTACCGCCAAAAGATAGTATTGAAGCTAAAATAAATCAAATACCAAAATCCTGCAATTCTTATGACTTTATTATTATTACACACGATGATTTTATTGTTGATGCTGAGACATTAGCCGCATGGAAAAATAGTATCGGAATTTCTACAATTGTTATTACGACTTCAGATATAGCATCCTATTATCATACGCTATATCCAAGCGGTACATCTGATGTCGAACTTGAAACAAAAAGAGAGTTAATAAAAAATTATATTAATGATGTAGTTCAAAATTCGAATCCGGTTCCTTCGTATTTATTATTTATTGGCGATTCTTATGATATCCCACCTTGGTTAATTGATATAGCTTTTGACTCAGATTCTTATAACAATTGTTCATATAGCACAAAAACTATACCTGGTACTCCTGATGCATTTATCATTCCAACAGATCTTTTTTATGCAGATTTTAATTTTGTTCAAGGTTCTAATGGCGATTATTTTCCCGATATGGTTTATGGCAGACTGCCAGTTGATAAATATAAATTAGATGAATCTACTGATAATTTTATTGAATCGCATGAAGCAAAAAATCTTGTTAATAAAATTATCAGTTATGAAAGAAAAGATTATCCAGAAGAATTTTATAAAAACGTTACTCTTGCGTCTGAATTTATAGATAGGGATGGTTATGATGGAATTAATTGTTTATCTAATGATGGGTATGAAGATGCAAGATATGTTAAAACTTGTGAAGATGTAGCAAATTATTTAAAAAATAATTTTAACATCAATAAAATATATTCATGGAAGCCATGTGCTTTTAATTATGCATACCCCACCAAATGGACAAAAACACAAGATTTTATTTTTGAAAATGATATCAGCGGAGATCCAATACCTTCTTCAGTACAATCAACTATTCTGGAACTTCATTGTGATGATGATTATGATATTTCACAAAAATATTTATATTATTTAAATAAAAATAATGGTAGTTCTTTATTATTATACCGAGGGCATGGTGGACAAAATAAATGGATAGGCCCTCATTTGGAATTTGACCCTGTTTTTAATTCTTTCGACCCTATTGATTTATCGAATATTAATCCGCCTATAATATGGTCAATTGCTTGTTCAACAGGATATTTTGCGGGAGATATAACTTGTTCTGAGGTTGACCCTTCAATTCTATATTGGGATAGAAAGCAGTATGATTGTTTTGCTGAAACATGGTTGGATAACGGATGGGCTGTTGGCGTAATTGCTTCTACCCGAGAGAGTAAAACTTTATATAATGATAGAATGGTATGGGGAATGATGGATGCCGTATGGCCTGATTTTATTGAATCTAACTCTGGTTCGTATAGAACTGATTATACTCCTTATTATAGTTTAGGTGATATTTTAAACTATAGTATGAATTATATCCGACATTGTTTTACCAGTATGGGAGATGTAAATTATTTTATCGAAAAATATCATTGTTTAGGCGATCCTACCATGAGAATTATTCCTTATCCTTGTAAGCAGGAACTAACACTCCAGAATATTACGGTTAATAATACTCGTCCCGCTGATATTTCTAACAATAAAATTACAGTTGCAGGTAATGATATAAACAGCAATAGTACATATTTTAATATAGAAGCGGGAGGAAACAGTACCATGCAAGCTGGCAGCAGTATTATACTCAAACCCGGGTTCCATGCAAAATACGGTTCATATTATCATGCATACATTGTTCCTTGTGAGGAAACAGACCCGTTAATATTAAAAAACGATTATATATCAAATGCAGGCGATGAAACCGAAACAATAAAAAAAGAAATCTCACGCATAGACAGCATCGTAGTTATTACAGTTTATCCCAATCCGTCGAATGGTTGCTTTGAAATCAATTTAATGCCTTACAATAATACAAATTCGAGTATAGAAATTTATGATAATTTCGGAAAAAATGTTTTTACAAATTATACCAATTCTTTTCCCTACAATGTTAATCTTCTGAAAATAAAACCCGGCTTGTATTTTATAAAAGTAACCACCGGTAATGATATTAAAACTAAAAAAATAATTATAAAATAGTTATGAAAAGAATATATATTTATCTTATATTGCAGGTTATGATGCTGATTAGCGTAAAGTTGCAAGCCCAGCACTGGGAATGGATAAAACATATAGGCGGCAAAGGAACAGATGAGGCAAAAGGTTTTGCATTGGATAGTAAAGACCATATTTATTTGCTATTTACCACAACTGATACTCTTACGATTGATAACAACACCGTTTTCAATGGGACTTATCTTGCAAAATATGACAGTAGCGGAACTTTATTGTGGATAAAACTTGCGCCAGTATATAGTTCTTTAATTAATATTGACAAAACGGATAATATTCTTTTAGGAGGCATCTATAATTATAGTAGCTTTATTATATCCAAATACGATAGTTCTTTTACATTTAATTGGTCAATTCAATTTAATACCGTTGCTAATGTGATTAATAAATTAACTAGCTTAATTCTCGATAAAAATAATAATATACTTATTTCAGGAGATTTTAATAAGTGGTTAACTATTAATAATGATACTCTATTCGCACACTGGGAACATGATGAATTTATAATAAAAATTAATCCATTAAGCAATGTTATTAATTATATTCATATCTTCTTTTTAACTGATGGATATGATGATGACCATTTTTTAGGCAATCTACGTGTTAATACTGATAACGATAATAATATTTTTTTCTCAGGAGTTCTTAGAGGAATAATTCAAATTAACACAGATGTTTTAATTTCAACAAGTGGAAGCCCTGAATACTGTTCTAAAACATTTTTATGCAAATACGACAGTTCCTTTAATTTTAAGTGGGAAAAACTTTTAAACAATGGATGTATTGGCGGAAATTTAGCAATTACATCTAATAATATTTTTATGGAAGGATTATCAAAAGGCTCAATATTGCTGGAAGACACATTAATTGCAGGCAATGATAGTAATTATAGTGCATTTATACTAAAACTTGATACCTCGTATCATTTTTTAAACAATAATTGGGGGTATTTTAATTCTAATCCAAATTATTTTTCAAGTGCTTGGTTTGGTTCAATGTATATTGATTCTGTTTCAAATTTTATTATTGAAGGAAATATAGTCTCAACGCCAATGATTATCGGACAAGATACAATAAATAATATATCTCAGGGCTATTCTTCTTTAATATTAAAGTTTAATCAAAATCTTGATTTCTTATCGTACAAGCAGATAATGTTTACTAATTCAAACAGTAGAGGGCATCTATTTTTATCTAATGATAAAAACTCGGTTTATTGTTGGGGAAATTTCAAAGACACTGCATATTTTGATAATTATACATATATTTCGAAAAGTGACAATGATTTTTATCTCGCAAAAATAAATAGCAAATCACTTTCCTTAGAACCAATTGATAATAACTATGTATACTATACTGTATATCCCAATCCCACCACTGGCAATATTTTAATCAACTCCGGCATACAAAACCAAAAAGCCGTAATTTCAATTTACGATATGTATGGCAGAAGCATATATTCGTGTACTACAAAAACTTTTCCTTTGCAAATTAGTCTTATAGGCAATAAACCCGGTCTTTACTTTGTAAAAATAACTACCGATAAAAACATCTATACAAAGAAGATTATTATTGAATAATATATAAGTATTACCAAAACTTCTGCTGGCTCGGATTTGTAATCCGAAATCCTCGCGAAATTAAAATAAAGAAATTAAAATTTCAAGTTTCTAACCTAAGTTTTCCACATCAATTTTTTTATAAAATTCAACTTGCTTATTATCAATTAACACAGATTTTCATATATAAAATATACCCCTAATTCAAGATGTTGAAGATGGTCTAAAAATTACTTTTTTTTCTAAACTTTACAAATAACCATAAATATTAGCCACCTCATTAGCAGGAAGTTTTTCAAAGAAAAAAGCACGCAAAGCATCGTACTTTTTCTTGTTTACGTTTTCTTGATTTAAAAAATAATTGTAAGGATCCATAATTAGGGTTATTTAAATACATGATAAAGATATATATAATTTATTAATACAATACGAAAAAAATAAAAACTTTTCAACAGAACAATGTTAATAAGTCTTCAAAGAGTTTTATTAAATCGAGTGGATATGTTATATGATAAATAAATAATCGCTAAATATACACATATACCCCTAATAATACCATGAAATACAAATATTAAAAATCGCATATACTTGATAATTAATTAAATACAACGAATGCGTTAAAAAGTATTTTAGGGTTGCAATTTAATATGAAAATCTGTGATCATGCTCATGCCTCGCTCTCGGCAAGTGTTAAGCGATAGCGATATACCAAATCGCTAACAAAAGAATGAAATGAATTTTGTTAGCAAGTCGGTATTAAGGGACGACTAAATAATAAGTTAAGAACTATTGCCTTATATTATTTTTTTTGTACTGATTTTACTGCAAAGTATCTTTTGATGGTTGATTTAGCCGTAAATAAATTTCTGATAAAACATTTTTCGTATAGCGAGGAAAATCGGCATTTTGAATCCAACCATAATAGCCAATATCTTTTTTCAAAACACTGGCAACGGTTTGTCCTTTGTATTTTCCGAAATTGAAAATTTCTTCATTTTTATCGTTATAAATGATGTGTCCATATAAATCGGCTGTTTTATGATGTGAAGAAAATTGACTTAATTCTTCCATGTTTTGTGGTAGTGAAGAATAAAAATCAAACTGTGCTTTTAGAATTTCGTAGGTAGCACGGGTATCTGCTTCGGAAGTATGAGCATTATCCAGTTCTTTTTTGCAATAAAACTTATAAGCAGCCGATAAATTACGCTGTTCCATTTTGTGGAAAATAACCTGAACATCAATAATGTTTCTATTTTTCAAATTAAAATTCATCTCACAGCGTAAAAATTCCTCAGCCAGCAAAGGAATATCAAATTTCAAGGCATTGAAGCCTGCAATATCGGTACCTTCAAAATGCTTCATTATGGTATGTGCCAATTCTTTAAAGGTAGGTTTGTCTTTTACCATATCATCGGTAATATGATGAATTTTTGAGACCTCTGGTGGAATGGGAATAGTAGGATTTATTAAATAGGTATGAGTGGTTTCTTGTTGATTGGTCTCCACTCTTAAAATTGTGATTTCGACAATTCTATCGTGGACAATATCGATGCCTGTGGTTTCAAGGTCAAAGAAAACGATAGGTTTTTTTAATGGTAAATTCATTTGTTAGTAATTTTTTTCTTTAAATAAATATTTTCTATATAGATGATTTGAGTTGGTTGTTCATCGCGAATAATAATATCTTTTTTATAAGGCATGTACGCATTGCCTTTAACTTCCAACGACCAACTTCCGGGAACAAGAGCAATGGTATATTTTCCTTTTTTGCTGGGCTGATAAGAATATACTTGTTTTGGATTATTCTTATTGGTAACAGAAATGGTAATTAAGGAATCTATTTTTTTAAAAGAAACAGATTTTGTTTCATCGCCAACCAAAATATCGCCTGTATAAACAATATTAGTGGGGGGAACTTTATTAAAAATTACACGATAAATATCCAAGCCACCGCAACTGGTCGAATCGGTTTTGCTTACATATCCGTAACGAGAATTGCTTGTAATGGAGATGTTATAATTGTCATAAGTATCGTTAATGGGATAACCCAAGTTGACAGGTTCAGTCCATTTACCATCTACCTGCGTGCTTTTATAAATGTCGTAGCCACCCATGCTGTTGCGACCATCGCAGGAAAAATACAAGGTATTTTCATCGGCTGTTATGTAAGGATAATTTTCGTTGGCTTCGGTATTAATAGGTTCACCTACATTAATCGTCTTGCTCCATGTACCATCGGGAAGTTTAAAACACATGTAAATATCAAATCCGCCATGACCGCCGGGTCTATCGCTGGCAAAGAAAAGCGTGTCGCCGGTAGTAGAAAGAGTTGCTCCCATTTCGCTACTGCGTGAATTAATGCTTGGTCCCATATCTATCAGTTCACCAAAATTGCCGACTTTATTTTTTTGAGAATAGAAAATATCGTGTGGATTGCTTAGTCTATCTACGTGAATTAATAAGGTGTTTCCATCTTTGCTAATACCGACGGCTTCTTGATTTTCGTCGGAGTTTATTTTTGAACTGGCAGCCGTAGCCGGCGACCATATACCGTTAGACTTTTTACAGAAATAAACACTTTTAATAAACTGCTCAAAGTCGCTTAAATATTTACGGGCTGATGTAAACACCATAAGGTTTTCGTCTTCGGTAATAAAAGGGATGTAATCGTCTTGCGGTGAATTAATGGTTTTCCCCAAATTTATAAAGGTAACATCTACTGGATTGACAACCATTTTTTTAGCATTCTGGCATGTTTCAATAAATTTGTCCACCTGAGCAAGGTCTTCGGGTTTGAGTTTTTGTTGAGAATATTTTTTAGCGTATTCTTCGGCTTTGTCAAAATTTAATAAATGAAAATAGGTTTGAGCCAGGTTAAACATTAACTCAGGAAAGCCATTGGGTTTCAAACTGTCTGCTTTAAGTAGATAAGGTAATGCTTGTGTTTTATTGTAATTGGTTTTTAAATAGCAATACCCTATACGATAATTGACCTGAGCATCGTTTTTTAATTTTTTATATACTTTAAGGTATTGTTTAAGAGCAACTTCATAATTCTCGTCGTCAAAATTAAGGTTAGCGTCGCTGACATCGTATTGTGCCCATGTTACCGTAGTACAAAAGAACATACCCATGATAATCAAACAAAAAAAACGTGTTTTCATATATTGTTTACTTTTTAACAAGTATAAATGATTTATCTAATTCAGGTACAAACAAAGAACGTTCCATTATAGTAATTTTTTGTTGACATTCTTTAAAACCGGGTGAAGTGATTTCGAGGTCATATTCGCCGGCAGGCAAGGCAGCCACAAAGCGATTCAGGTTTTGATTATATAAATATTTACCAAATACATTTTTATTTTTATCATAAATGGTGATATCGAGCATGCCTTGATTGGCTTTCCAAAGTGTAGAATCATTGGTTTGTTGTGTAAAAATAGTGCCTTTTATTACCGTTATGGGAGCATCTACATCGTTAAAGGTAACTTTGTAAATGTCAAGACCACCATAGCCTTCCTTACGAACGGAAGCCAGATAAGCATATCTTTTAGATGGTGTAAAGGAGATATTATAATCGGCACCGGGACTGTTGATAGGATAGCCCAGATTCTGGGGTACAGTCCATTCATTGTTGATTTCGTTAAAATAACTAACAAAGATATCAAAATCGCCCATGCCGTTGTGTCCCTGACTGCAAAAATATAATGTTTTTCCATCAGGCGAAATGGATGGATACAATTCATCTTCGGCAGTGTTTATGCTTTCACCCAGATTTTTTGGTTGACTCCATTGTCCATTGGGAAGGAGTTTAATGACGTAAATATCATTTTTACCATAACCGTCGCTGCGTAAGGCAGAAAAGTAAATGGTTTTTCCGTCGTCGGTGATGGAAGCACCCGTAGTCAGTTTATTGCCAAGTAAAGAAAAAGTGTTATCCATCTGGTCAAACTTGAATTGTTCCCCTTTTAGTTTGGCAACGTTCAAATCGCTGTATGATGTTGCAAAATGACCACATACATATAGTATATTTCCATCGTTGTTCATACCTACGCCTTTTTCGGGGTCAACGGTATTAATGTAAATGAGTGGCTTGGCTATACTCCAACCTGTTTTGTCGGGATAGGAAATATACAGGTTTTCATCAAACGATTTGGAACTTTCATCAAATCGCTTGTCGGAAGTAAAAACTAAAAAATTTTCCTTTTCGGGTACCAGAGGTAAAAAGTCATTGGATGATGAATTGACACTGGGTCCAAGATTTTCAAAAGAAACGTTTACGGGTTTATTTAACAATTGAATTGCTGACTGGCATTGGCTTATCAATATGTTGGCATCGTTTAATTGTTCACTCGAAATACCGGGAGTAGCCATAAAGGTTCTCAGCATATCGATGGCATCGTTGAACTGGTAATTTATCATATACATTCTGCCAATCCAATAAGCCATATCGGTATATTTATTCTCTTTTCCAAGTAATGGTTCAATATACCTCAATGATTTGTCCACATTAAAACCAGCCATGAAATTAGAAATGGCAAAGCGATAGGCATATTCGGCATTTTTGGAATTAAGTGTCAACAATTTTTCATACTGCTCCGATGCCAACTTGTAATTTGTATTTACCCAATTCCTGTCGGCTTGTTTTTCTATTTCCTTTATGGCTTGTTCTTGACAAAATGTAAGATTTATTTTACACGATGCAAAAATCATTAAAAGAAAAATACGATACCACATACATAAAAAAATTAAAAACGAAACTTTAATAAAAAGGTGGTATTTGCCACCTTTCCTGTATTGTTAAAAGGAATTAATCGGTATTAATTTTCATGGGCATGATTAACATAAGTGTATCTTCAATGGTATGGTCTTCTTCAACAGGAAGCACAAGCCCTGCACGTGTGGGGTCAGAAAGTTCCATGCTTACAAAGGGGGTGGTATGATTGGATAAAATTTCCATAAGGAAAAGCGACTTGAAACCTATTTCCATAGGTTCGCCTTCATAGGAGCATGATAATTGTTCAACGGCTGATGTAGCAAGGTCATAATCTTGAGCACTTACCACGAGTTGATTCGGATTGAGTTGTAAACGTATAAGATTGGTAGCCGGATTTGAAAATATGCTGACACGCTTAATCGTATTTATTAATTCAATTCGGTCTATGGTGAGTTTATTGGGATTATCGGTGGGAATAACGGAATTGTAGGCTGGGAAAATGCCATCTATCAATCTACATACCAATTTGGCATTGTTGTCGAAAGTAAAATGCACATTTTGCTTGTCGAAAGAGACGTTAATAGTTTGACCCGATTTTATAACCATCGATTTTAGAAGGGTTGCCGATTTTTGTCCTAAAATAAAAGACTCTGTAAAATCAACCTTTACGTCGAAGCGTTTGTATCGAACCAATTTATGGGCATCGGTAGCCACAAAGCAAAATTCACTGGGGTTCAAGTCAAAATAAATACCGTTCATAATGGGACGCAAGGGGTCGTTGGCTACAGCAAAAATGGTTTTGTTTATACCAGTAGAGATAATATCTGATGTCAGGCCGAAAGTAAGGGCTGTTTTATGCAGTGAGGGTACTTGTGGAAAATCTTCGGCATCGTAACCTGTAAGAGAAAATTTACCATTTTGCGTAACAATGTCAACTAAAAAATTATCCGTATTGATATTGAACGTAATGGGTTGTTCACCAAATTCCTTAACAATTTCAAGAAGTTTCTTGGCATCTATACATATATTCCCTTTACCTTCCACGTTGTTTAAGGATACTTTGGACGATAGCGTATTGGAAGTATCGGTTGCTGTAATGTTTAATTGATTCATTTCGATTTCAAACAAAAAATTTCCAAGAATCGGCAAGGTACTTTTAGTAGGTATAACCTTGCTTAATTGTTGTAAATGAGAATACAACTCTGTACTTGATATAATAAATGTTACCATATACCTTTATATTTTAATTATAAGTTGCAAAGATACTAAATAGTTAAATGGAATAAAACAAAATATCAACGATTTATTAACAAACTCATCTTTTTATCAACAAGATTGCCTCTTTTTTCTGTAAATGTATTTATTGGAACAAGAATAGGGTCAAAAACAAAATATTGACATAATACGATATCCTTATTATTCAACAAACCATACATTACGTCCATGTCGTAAGGATATAATTTGCCCTGAGCGTCGGTTTGATTGTGTGTATTGGGGTGACGGTATAATTTAAGATTATAATTTTCTTCGTTTATGGTTTTTATGGTGATTTGAAAGAATGGTACGGCTTGTTTTATGGAATCGATGCGAGCAGGTGGAATATATATTTCCCATGACTGTGCCTTTAATTTGATTACTGTAGAAGCATATTC
The DNA here is from genome assembly GCA_964431135.1 of uncultured Bacteroidales bacterium. Classification (GTDB taxonomy): domain Bacteria; phylum Bacteroidota; class Bacteroidia; order Bacteroidales; family GWA2-32-17; genus Ch61. The sequence goes on along the minus strand of CAYSIN010000052.1, from coordinate 9,355 downwards.
CTTAACGGTAATAGTGTCGTAATTGCTTACAGGCTTGTTTTGCATATCTAACAAGACATAATCTACCGGCGATTTGCGAATAATGGTAAACGAGAAAGCAGGCTGTTCGGTACTACTGATTTGAATAGAATACAATTTATTGATAGATATGGGGAACAACGATAAATCACGCCAGTCGGTTTCATCGATAAAATAGCGAACAGTTAAATAACCATTAAAACCGGGCTTGTGCATGACAAATGGCATGGATGAATTTTCTAAAATCATATAAGTACCCATATTGTCGGGTGTAGCATCGCCAACATAATAGGTTTTTACACGTTTGTCATTGGCATAGATTTCTACTTTAACCGAATTGGTTGCCAGTAATTTGGTTACTCGTGGCAGCATGCTTTTGGCAACAGGCGATTTTACATCTATAGTAGCAATAGTTTCTAATAAAAGTTTTATCGCATCCTTACGTGCCATGTATTTATGATTGACTATCCATATTTCACCCTGACGTTCCAGCAAAAGGGTGTTATTGTTTTTGTCTGCCATAAATATTTTGTTTATGGATGCCGTATCTTCATAAGCAAAGTCGCGAAGTTCCTTTTTTAGGGTACTTTTACGATTGGTTGCAAAAATAATGATGGCTATAACTACTGCAATGCCAAATAGTAAGTAGATAAGTTTATTCTTCATATTGCATAAATTTTTCGCTGTAAAAATAAATATTATTCTATTAGGTTGCTATGTACAATTATTCTGACCAAGGGGAGAAAAAAATGTAAAAATCTCGTTATCCCGTCATAACGAAGAGATGGGACGAGTATGGGTACCGGCTAAACCCTCAAGGTTTTGCTTAGCTTTATCGCCGGTTAAACCTTGAGGGTTTTCCAACTCACTCCCTTTAATTTCCCTCTCTCTATTACATAGAGAGGGGGCTAGGGGGGTGAGTAATATAAAATCTTACATTTGCTATTTGCATTTTTAATTTTGATATAACAATTGCACCCTCTCATGTTCTTGTCTCGTTATCCCGTCATAACGAAGAGATGGGACGAGTATGGGTACCTGCTAAACCCTGAACTCACCCCTTTTAATTCCCCTCTCTCTATTACATAGAGAGGGGGATAGGGGGTGAGTAATATAAAATCTTACATTTGCTATTTGCATTTTTAATTTTGATAT
>CAYSIN010000052.1:0-8082 GCA_964431135.1 uncultured Bacteroidales bacterium | reverse complement strand
AACAATTGCACCCTCTCATGTTCTTGTCTCGTTATCCCGTCATAATGAAGAGATGGGACGAGTATGGGTACCGGCTAAACCCTCAAGGTTTTGCTTAGCTTTATCGCCGGTTAAACCTTGAGGGTTTTCCAACTCATCCTTTTTAATTTCCCTCTCTCTATTACATAGAGAGGGGGCTAGGGGGGTGAGTAAAAAATTGAGCCATTATTTTAATGAACTTGTTTGCAAGTCGGTATTAGTTTAATCATAAAATTTATAAAGAGTAAATTCTTCATGGTAAAATTTTATTCTAAATTTAAGGGCATAAATTGAAAAATGTCCTGTATATTTGTTGGTCAAATAAATAATTGCGTCATGGAAAAAACAATAAAATCAATTGGAGTATTAACTTCGGGAGGTGATTCATCGGGTATGAATGCTGCTATTAGAGCGGTAGTTAGAACATCTATTTTTAATGACTTAAAAGTTTTTGGTATCAGACATGGTTATCATGGATTGATATACGATATGATTAAGGAAATGAAATCGCGAGATGTAGCAGCCATCATACAACGTGGAGGAACCATTTTAAAAACAGCCCGTAGTACAGAGTTTAAGACAGAGGAAGGGATGAAAAAGGCGTATGATAATTGTGTAAAGCATAATATTGATGCACTAGTTATTATAGGTGGTGATGGTTCGTTTAAGGGGGCTACCGAATTTGGTAATCGTTATAATATTCCTATGGTAGGTTTGCCAGGTACCATAGACAATGACCTTTTTGGTACGGATGCAACTATTGGGTACGATACTGCTTTAAATACCATTGTGGAGGCTGTGGACAAAATTCGAGATACGGCAAGTTCACACGATAGAATGTTTTTTGTAGAAGTGATGGGGCGTGATGCTGGATTTTTGGCTTTACGTGCTGGGTTGGCATGTGGTGCCGAAGCAATCCTTATTCCAGAAATTGACACCGACCTTACTCATTTTACATCCTATCTTGAAGATGGAAATAAACGCAAAAAATCAAGCAACATTATTCTTGTTGCCGAAGGGGAGAAGGAAGGTGGCGCTTTTGAAGTAGTTAAAAAACTTAGTCCATACCTTGATGGGTATGATGTGCGTATTTCCATTTTAGGACATATTCAACGTGGGGGCTCACCTTCGGCTTATGATAGAGTAATTGCTACAAAAATGGGCGTTGAAGCCGTTCAATCACTTATACGGGGTGAATATGGTGTTATGATTGGTATTAAAAATGAAGAAATTGTTCATGTTCCTATCGAAAAAGCCATTAAACTTCATAAAAATGTGGATTTGCAGGAAGTGGATATGATTAATATTTTAAATGTCTGAACGACTTTCTTATAAAAGATATTTTCTCTAATGCCCGATACGGTTTATATAAACGTCATTTTACCATTACGGGTTGACGGTTCTTTTACGTATGCTGTTCCTGACGAATGGAAATATCAGGTAGTCGTTGGTAAAAGGGTAGTAGTGCAATTCGGAAAACGTAAAATATATACGGCACTCATTATAGGTATTCATAATCAAAAGCCCGTCGGAGTAGTTAAGTCTATCATTTCAGTATTGGATGCACAGCCCATGGTAATTGCTCATCAATTGTTACTATGGGAATGGATTAGTCGTTATTATTTATGTCCGTTAGGCGAAGTGATGAAAGCCGCATTACCCACGGCATTAAAATTGGAAAGCGAATCCGTCATTTTACCCGGTTTGCTGTTTGAACAATTTTTACCTGTTAGCCCTGAGGAAGAAAAAGTTAAAGAACTGCTTGAAGAAAAAGGATATCTTGTCCTTAATGATATACAAAAATGGATAGAACAAAAAAATATTCATCCTTTAGTAAATCGATTATTTAAAAATCAGTATATATTTATAGAAGAAACGCTATCCAATAAATATATACCTAAAAAGGTTGATTACGTTGATTTGTATGAACCTATTGAAAGCGATGCACACGTTAATGCTCTTTTTGAAAAATTAGCCAGAGCTAAAAAACAGTCGGATGTATTGCTTGCATTTTTTGCTTTGAACAATAGTCATTATGATGAAACAGTACCTATAAAAAAAGAAGAATTATTAAAAGCATCACACGACAAAGGCACAGCACTCAAAGCACTTGTAGAAAAGAAAATACTTAAAATCATTGAATTCGAAGAAAGTCGTATATTTACAAAATTACGAACCGTCAACCTCGAAAAATTTCCGTTACTGCCAATGCAGGAAGAAGCCAAAAGTCAAATTGAACATCATTTTGAAACCAACGATGTAGTGTTATTGCATGGTATAACGTCCAGTGGAAAAACCGAAATATATATTCATCTTATCGAAGAGATGATTCGGCAAGGGAAACAGGTATTGTATCTTTTACCTGAAATTGCACTTACTTCTCAAATTGTTCAGCGATTACGTAAAGCCTTGGGTGAACGTGTTGCCGTTTATCATAGCATGTACAGCGATGCCGAGCGTGCAGAATTGTATTTACATCTGGCTACTGCCGAAGAACCTGTTTCTGTTGTAGTAGGTGTCCGTTCTTCTATTTTTTTGCCGTTTAAAAATTTGGGATTAATTATTATTGATGAAGAGCATGAGCCAACGTATAAACAGCAATCGCCCGAACCACATTATCATGCTCGCGATGCAGCCATTGTTCTGGCAAAACTTTTAAAAGCAAAAGTATTGCTTGGCTCTGCCACACCTTCTATAGAAAGTTATTATAATGCTATTTCAGGCAAATATGCATTAGTTGAATTAACGCAGCGATATGGAAATATTGAATTGCCTGAACTTCAAATAATCAATATTCGTGAAGAACGTAAAAAGAAAAGAACGCATCTTGATTATTATTCGCACATTTTAATAGATGAACTGAAAAAATGTATCTCTGAAAATAAACAGGCTATTTTGTTTCAAAACAGACGCGGTTTTTCGCCTTATCTTGAATGTGAGAACTGTGGCTGGATTCCTGAATGCAATTATTGCGATGTTAAATTAACCTATCATAAGTATTTTAATAAGTTAATTTGTCATTATTGCGGTTTTTCGATAGAGGTGCCCTCCGAATGCCATGAATGTCATCAATCATCATTAAAAATAAGAGGCATAGGTACCGAACGCATAGACGACGAATTGCAGATGTTGCTTCCTGAAGCACGCATTGCACGAATGGATTTGGATACAACACGCACGCGTAACAAAATTGACCAAATTATTCATGCTATTGAATCGCATGAGATTGATATTTTAGTAGGTACACAGATGGTTACCAAAGGACTGGATTTTGAAAATATTGCGTTGATAGGAATTATAGATGCCGATACCATGCTTAATTTTCCCGATTTTAGAGCGAATGAACGAAGTTTTCAACTTTTTTATCAAGTATCGGGACGTGCTGGAAGAAAAAATCAACGCGGAAAAATAATCATTCAAACCGGTCAGCCACAAAATACTGTCTTGCAATTTTTACAAAATAACGATTACAAGGGATTTGTTCGTTGGCAATTGTCTGAACGAAAGCAATTCAAATACCCGCCTTATGTGCGATTAATAAAAATCATGTTAAAAAGTAAGGATTTGGCTTATGTTAAAGGTCGTTCTAAGGAATTATCTACATATTTAAAAAAAGAAGGGCAATATTTAGTAATAGGACCTCAGGCACCCCTGATAGCCCGTATTCAATCGTATTATTTGATGGAGATATGGCTAAAAATGCCTCACAGCAAAGATAGTTTAAAGCAGCGCGATGAAGTTTACATGAAATTGCAATCGTTTTTTACTTCACCCGCCAATAAATCGCTTAAATGGACTGTGGACGTGGACCCTTTATAATGATTACAAATGAACACTAACCTAATAATCGCATTAAGTTAAAAAAAGGGTGTCGGTATGAATATTCTATTTTCGTAACTATTCACCCCCTCTCGTCATTGCGAGCGTAGCGAAGCAATCTCACCATGCAGCCACTTCAAAAATACATAAAATTTTTTTCATCTGTATATAATTTTTTTATTTAAACTACTTATTTAAGTTTTTCAATTTCTTCTTTTGAAAGGCCTGTTAATTCAATTATTTCAGAAATACTCATGCCTTTTTGAAGACATTTTTTAGTAATTTCAATACTCATCTCTTTTTTCCCTTCTTTTTTCCCTTCTTTTAATCCTTCTTCTTTACCCTCTTTTATTCCTTCTTCTTTACCCTCTTTCCTGCCTTTTTCTATACCTTTTTGTTCCCCAACTTCATAATTTGATACAATCAAACTTTCTTCGTAACGCACTTGTTCAATAAATCTCTCATATTCTTTTCGCTCAGGTTCGCTAAGTTTTAATATATCTAACTTATTCTTGGCTTCTTTTAGTCCTTTGGCTTTAAACTCATCTTTTATCTCTTCTCTTTTAAGAAAATATATCCACTCATCTAAGGTGCTTTTAGCAACATCATCAAACTGATTTACTTTTATTATGTAGTATTCAGGATATATTTTTGATATACTTTCTGTCTTATAAAGTATTTCCTCATCTTTTGATAATTTTAAAATGTCATTTTTATGTAAGCCAACAAAATTCGTCGTCCCATGATAAACATAATCCTCGCCTTTCCCTAAATCAAAATAAACAATGCTTACAGATATAATTTTTTTTATCTCTGAATATCTCATTCCTGTTTCCATATTGTCTATAAGCAATTTTGATGTACCAAAAAGAATACGCAACAAATAATCATATTCCCTGTTATTTTGAATTTCTATGATTACTAATTCACCTTTTGAATCTTTAACAAGCAGGTCAACTTTATTGGATTTATCATTTTTATATTCTTGATTGCTTTCGCTTTCTAAGATGTTTTCTATTTTAATATCTTCGCCAAGCAATTCACTTAAAAAACCTTCGAGAATGCCGAAGTTTGCTTTATTTCTCAAAAGTCTTTTTACTGCCCAATCAAATCTTATTAAATTTTTCATCGGTATATAATTTTTGGTTCAACAAAAATACATAAAAATTTTGAATGAACATTATGTAAGATTTTTAATATTATGGATTTCATTATTATTTTTGTAACTATTCACCCCCTCTCGTCATTGCGAGCGTAGCGAAGCAATCTCACCATGCAGCCACTTCTTCATATAATACCAAACCGCTCACAATAGAATGAAAATGTGCATCCTCGTTGCAAACGAGGACGAGGTAGGGAAGCAATCTCACCATGCAGCCACTTCTTCATATAATACCAAACTGCTCACAATAGAATGAAAATGTGCATCCTCGTTGCAAACGAGGACGAGGTAGGGCTTAAAAGTTAGTTTTCAAACTAAGCATAAAATAACGTATATTTGTGCAAACCAAAAATGATGACAACAGGTTATGCCATTTTTTGAAATAATAAATTACGACGAAGTCTGCCTGTACTCAATATCCAGCACACAAGACTTCGCCGAGCGTGGTAGTGTGGTTATCATGATATATATGGCTCCTCTCGTTTCATTGACTATTTTCTTGAGATTGCTTTGTGCGTTCCTCCCTCGCAATGACGGGGTGAATAGTTACCTATTTTTTATTGATTTGGAAAACTGTAATAGGCATACATGCCGTTAGGATATAGTCCTTCAATGATAATATTACCGTGAATTTGCTTAACAAGCATTTCGACCTCTTCCGCAGTTTTTACCGGTTGACGGTTTATTTGTGTAATGATAAAACCACGTTTTATACCTGCTGCACTGAGTTTGCCTGGCATCACTTCGGTAACTTTTACGCCAGAGTTAATCCTTAAACGGCGTAAATCGTCAATAGTGGCTGTTTGAAGTTTTACTCCCAATGTTTTAGTTACCGTACTTTTCATAATATCGGTAGTGTTTTTGGTATTTTTTAACACAACATCCACATCGGTACGCTTATCATCACGCAATACGGTAACCACAATTTTCTGTCCCGGTTCAAACTGACCAATTTGTTCTTGAAGTTGTGGTATATCTTTTATTTCGTTGTGATTAATAGCAACAATAACGTCTCCCTGCTTTATGCCGGCTTGTTGTGCCGAACCGTTTTCATACGCTTCCTGTACATAAACCCCTTGCGTGGTGGATAATTTTTTTTCTGAGGCTAATGGTTGGTCAACAGAAATGCTGTTAATGCCTAAATAAGCACGTTGTACTTCGCCGTATTTCATAAAATCGGAAACTACTTTTTTAACAATATTAGAAGGTATAGCAAAAGCATAACCAACATAACTTCCTGTTTGAGAAGCAATAGCCGTATTAATACCGACAAGTTCACCACGAACATTAACTAAGGCACCTCCGCTATTTCCTGGATTCACTGCTGCATCGGTTTGAATAAACGATTCAATAGAGAATGGCGAAGAAATACCAATATTTCTGGCTTTGGCACTAACAATACCTGCCGTAACCGTACTGGTTAGGTTAAATGGATTACCTACAGCCAATACCCATTCACCTAATTTCAAATCATCACTATTGCCAAAAGTCAGATAAGGTAAATCGGTGGCATCTATTTTTAATAAGGCAATATCAGTTGAAGGGTCTGTGGCAACAAGTTTGGCTGTCAGGTTTTTTTTATCATACAAAGTTACTTCTATATTATCGGCATTATTGACCACATGATTATTGGTTACTATATAACCGTCGGATGAAATACAAACGCCTGAACCTACGGGCATAGTTTGTGAAATCGTTTGAGGTTGAGAAGAACCAAAAAAGAAATCAAAAATAGAACCCGTAGTGTATTCAACTTTTGTTTTGACGTGAACAACAGCTTTTACAGACTGGTTTGCGGCATACGTCAAATCAATGGCATCTGTTGCCATAGCATTGTTACTAATGGAACGAACAGGTATATTCATGCCTGTTGTTGATGAATGATGAATCTTGGGCTGAATAAATAAAACATCGGCTAATATTGCCATCACTGCTCCCGAAATGGCTGTCAACGAAAGAACAAAAAACTTTTTCATAAACTTACATTTTTAGGTTATTTTTTTCGTTAAATTTATACAAATTAAACGCCATTTTGAAAATTATATGTTATTTTGCCGTGTTCAATTAAAAATTATTAACAATCATTAAAATGAATTTACATTTTTACAAATATCATGGTGCAGGCAATGATTTTATTATGATAGACAGCAATGAATCGATGTTGCAAGAAAATGATGATGAACTTATTCGACAACTATGCGACAGGCATACAGGCATTGGTGCCGATGGATTGATTATTTTAAAAGAGCATGACGAGGTGGACTTTGAAATGCTGTATTTCAACTCCGATGGCAAGCCCGGTACCATGTGTGGCAATGGAGGCAGGTGTACGGTGGCATTTGCACATTCCAAAGGCTATATTGGCGACGAAACAACTTTTCTGGCAAACAATACTATTCATCATGCATACATACAAAAAAATAATTACATTGCACTTGAAATGGATGATGTACTATCCATAAAATCATTGCCCGATGGTTTTGTTTTGGATACGGGTTCTCTCCATTTTGTCAGATTTCTATCTAATATTGAGAATGTAGATATAAGTACAGAAGGTAGAAAAATTCGTTCCGATACCCGTTTTGGTGCAGAAGGTGTAAATGTCAATTTTTGTCAAATGGTTTCAGACGATTCATTAAAAATAATTACCTACGAACGTGGGGTAGAAAATGAAACGTTGTCATGCGGTACAGGGGCAGTTGCTTCGGCTTTGGCATTCTGTTATTCAAAACCTGATGGTAATTATCTAATTCATGTACAGGCAAAAGGAGGAAATTTGGAAGTAGCGTTTAAAAAGAGAAATAATAGTTATTCCCAGATATGGCTTAAGGGACCTGCTACCTTTGTGTTTGATGGAAACTATACGGTTTAATGCCAACCCACTAAAAAAATTGGTAACTATTCACCCCCTCTCGTCATTGCGAGCGTAGCGAAGCAATCTCACCATGCAGCCACTTCTTCATATAAATCTTTCCATTCCGGATTAAAGGCATTTATAATATCCATTTTCTTTTTTCTTGAACCTCCTTTAATACCGACTTGCTAACAAGTTCATTAAAACAATTCGCTTCGCTTTTGTTTTA
>CAYSIN010000051.1:0-20656 GCA_964431135.1 uncultured Bacteroidales bacterium | reverse complement strand
AAGAATGAAATGAATTTTGTCCCGTCAAACTCTAATCTCGTCAATAATGACGAGATTAGAGTTTGACGGGATGCCGACAGACTAACAGTTTTAAAACAAGAGCGAAGCGAATTGTTTTAATGAACTTGTTAGCAAGTCGGTATAAAATGACTTTTTAAGGAACGACTATTTTTATTTAAAGTTTTAATATTATTTATGAATAATGTAGGTTAAATTAAAAATCTATCATGTATTTTTGCACCAAAGTTTTAAATTATGAAAAAAGGAATTGTTTTATTCTGTGTATTGGCATTAATAGCAAACCTGTCGATGGCACAGGGATATAAAATTAAAGTTCAGGTAAAAGGATTGAAAGAAAAAGACACGTTGTTGCTGGGACATCATTTTGCCGATAAGTTATATGCCGACGATACGTTGCTGGTGGACAAAAACGGTTCTGGCGTCTTCACTGGGAAAAAGAAACTGGACGGAGGTATATATGTAGTTATTATTCCCAGTTTAAAACGTAAATATTTTGAATTTTTGATGGACGATAAACAAGAATTAAGTCTTGAAACGGATACCATTGATTTTGTTAAAAACATGAAATCGTCGGGTTCGGCAGAAAACAAATTGTTTTTCGATTGGCAGAAAAAAATGGCTGATTTAGAAAGACAAATACTTCCTCTTCAGGGAAAAATAAAAGCATATAACAATAAGAATAAGGATTCTGTAGAATTTTATCGAAAAAAAGCCATGGCTATAGACAGTGTTCGCAAGGAATATTGGGACCGAATGATACAAGAAAATCCAAATTCTTTTCTGACAAAAATTTTAAAAGTCTTAACGCCTGTACCTATTCCAGAATTTAATTTACCTCCCAATACACCCAAAAGAGATTCGTTAATGCGGCTTTATCAATATGTTTATAATAAAGACCATTTTTGGGATAATGTAGATTTTTCGGATGACCGCTTACTACGCACACCTTTTATTGAACAAAAATTGAACGATTTTTTTAAGAATGTGGTTATCATGATGCCTGATTCGCTTACCAAAGAAGCATTCAAATTGTGCGATATGGCAAAGAAAAACAAATATTTTTTTCAATATATAGTGGTTTATACCACCAATTATTTTGAAACATCGCAAGTAATGGGAATGGATAGAATATTTGTCAATCTGGCAGAGCGTTATTATTTGAAAAATCAATGCTGGTGGGCAGATTCAACCATACTTGCCAAAATAGGAGAACGGGTTACCAAATTAAAACCCAATTTGATTGGCGAAATAGCACCCGATTTAAAAATGGAAGATGTGAATGGTATGTGGCAACAATTAAAATACGTCAAAGCCGACTATACTATTTTGATATTTTGGGAGCCCAATTGCGGACATTGCAAAACAGAAATTCCAAAACTGTATGAATATTATAAAGCAGTACGCGATAGTGGCATTGAAGTATTTGCCGTTTTTACGCAACATGAAGTAGAAGAATGGAAGAAATATATCAACGACCATCATTTGGACTGGATAAACGTTTGGGACCGATATAATTTTACCAATTTCAGAAATCTGTATGATGTATATAGTACGCCTACCATTTATATTCTTGATAAGAATAAAAAAATAATTGCCAAACGCATCGGTGTTGAACAAATTGAAAAATTTATTCAGTTTCAAAAGAAAAGTAACAAGTAATATATTTAACTTACATTTATGACTAAAAGTACCGTTGTTTTCATTATTTTTACTTTTTTAAGTATTTACATTTTCGGTCAGAACGACGGTTACGAAATAAAAGTCAAAATTACTCCCTTGCAACACCAACCCGTATATTTGGGATACCATTTTGGCGACAATCAGTATGTAATAGATACGCTTATGCTTGACCAGAATGGGGAAGGCCTATTTAAGAAAAATAGAAAATTACCGCAGGGGATGTATCTTATTTGTCTGCCTAGCATGAAATATTTTAATTTTATTCTAACAGACAATCAACACCTCAGCATTCAAAACGATACCGCCAATTTGATTCAACATTTATCCATCGAAAACGATATTGAAAATAAAATTTATGCCGATTATCAGCGAAGTTTAAGTAGAAATATTGAATCCACTAATATACTCCAGCAATTGATAAAGCAACATCCCGATTCTGAAAAAATTTATATCGAAGAAATACGTCGTCAGAAAATTATTTTGAAACAGGAACAGGAAGCCATTATCAAGCAAAACCCGAACCTGTTTTTTACTAAAATTATGAAAGCCATTCAACACAAGGATTTTACTTTTGATGCTGCCACCTATTTTGCCAATGTTGACTTTTCTGATGAAAGACTTTTGTTTACGCCAGTATTCTCAAGCAAATTGGATGATTATTTTACTTCATTACCTACATTGACCACCGAAAACATTGACAGTTTATACCTTTCGCTGGATTATATTTTAACCGAAGCCATGAAAAATCCTTCCGTTTATGAAGAAATAACCAAATATCTTATTGGACAATTTGATTTAAGTGGCAATTATCCCAATACCGACGCATTCTGGCATATTTCAGATAAATATTTTCTCAGTGGATTGACACCATGGGTAAACGATGCCTTTAAGACGAGATTGTCCAGTTATACACAGCGTATTCATAAGATTGTTATGAATCAACCTTTCCCTTCTTTGACCTTGTGCGATGAAAACGATAAAACAACCAAAATACCACAATCCAATGCGAACTACGTGTTCATTGTATTCTGGAATCCCGATTGTATGCACTGTCTTCAATATTTAGCCGAATTGAAACAAATTTACAAATCTTATACACGTCAGCAATTGGACGTAATTGCTTTGTTAACCTCCGATAAATCCGACTTGTGGAGAAAAACCATTCACGAAAATGACTTTACTTGGCAAAATTATTATGATAAAAAATTACTCAACGATTTTGTGGAAGATTTATTCCTTTATAATACGCCGCAATCGTTTTTACTCAACAAAGACAAAAAAATAGTAGCCAAAGACATTTCTATGGATGAGTTGAATACATGGCTTAAAAAGCATTAACTTTCTTTTCACAAATCATACCTAATACCAGTAAAGACAATCTTTAACATTATGAGTTTCTTATAACACGGTACATTCATTCCTTTGAATATAAAAACCAAACGAACTATAAACAATGCGAAAAAAAATAATAATAGCATTGTGCCAAATGAAAGTTTTTATATAAATTCGTGCCGTCAAATTTAACGTATAAAACCAAAAGTAAAATGGCAACATTACAAACAATCAGAAATCGTGCTGGAGTGCTGGTAGCAATCATTATAGGATTATCTCTCCTTGCTTTTATTTTGAATGACCTTATTTATTCAAACAAACTTTTTAATCGTGGAACAAGCACCGATGTCGCCGAAATTAATGGTGAAACCATATCCATTAAAGTTTATGAATCGTTGGTAAATGAACTCACCGAAAATTATTTACGCAATACGCAAAAGGAATCTGTTCCCGACGAAAGCATTAGTCAGCAAATACGTGACCAGGCATGGGATATTCTGGTAACCAATTATGTATTAGCAAACAAACTTCCCGAGTTGGGCATTGCTGTTCATCCCGATGAATTGCAGGATATGGTAGTTGGCTCCAATATTGACCCGCAAATATTACAGATACCTGTTTTTAAAAATCAACAAACAGGTCAGTTTGACCCGAATTTGGTACGTCAATTTATTGCCAACATGGACAAAGACCCCACCGGAAATGCACGTTTGAGTTGGGTTGCCTTTGAAAAAGAATTGGAGCATCAAAAACTGCTTACGAAATATTATACTGCTGTAAAAAAAGGTATGTATATTACCTCTACCGAAGCAAAACAATTCGCAGAAGAATCATCTACACTATCAGATATTCAAATGGTAGTTAAACGTTACTCCGAAATTTCTGATTCCGCTATAACCGTTACGGATGATGAAATAAAAAAATATTATAACGAACATCAATATTTATTTGAACAAGAAGAATCACGAGATATTGATTACGTGGTATTTGATGTTACACCCTCTCCAGCCGACTTGAAAGCACTTCAAGAAAAACTGCAAAGTATTCGCGACCAGTTTGCCACCGCAGACAGTGTGGAAGATTTTGTTAATCAAAACTCCGACGTTCCTTATACAGGTAATTATTTTGCCAAAGGTGAACTTTCTCCTACCATTGACAGCATTATCTTTGCGTCAAAACCCGGCTTTATTTATGGACCCTATATTGAAGGAAATAATTATTTTATTGCCAAGTTGATTGAATTTAAAGACCTTCCCGATTCGGTACATGCACGTCATATTTTAATATCGCCCAATGAAAAAAGAACCAAAGAACAGGCAAAACAATTGGCAGATAGTTTAAAAAAACTGCTCGACAAAGGGGCTGATTTTGCATCATTGGTAACACAATATTCAGATGATAAAGGTTCTTTAAACGATACTGGTGATTTAAAATGGTTTAAGCAAAATGTCATGGTAAAGCCCTTTGAAAAAGCCACCTTTGGTGCTAAAAAAGGAGAATATGTTATGGCTGAAACACAGTTTGGATACCATATAATACAAGTGCTCGATAAATCAAAGGATGTAAAAAAAGCACAGGTTGCATTTATTCAATGGAAAATTGAACCCAGTTCCAACACATATCAAACCATCCAAAACAGAGTATATCAGTTTGCTGGAGCCAATAATACCCTTGAAAAATTTAATAAGGCGGTTGCTGCACAAGGACTTGAAAAACGCGTTGCCAATGGATTAAAAACCACTGACCACAATATTGCAGGAATCGACAATGCACGTGAAATTATTCGCTGGGTGTATAAATCTAAAAAAGGAGATGTTTCATCACCCTTTGAACTGCCTGATAAGTTTGTTGTTGCTGCGCTTACCGAAGTTCGTGAAAAAGGTTATGCCCCTATAGAGCAAATAAAAGACCAATTAACCACTCTGGTAAAAAAAGAAAAAAAAGCACGACAATTTATGGATGCCTTTAAAGCCAACGAAAAATTAGGCAACTTGCAGGCTATATCGGGTAAAATGAATGCCCCTGTAATGGATGCTCAATCCATTTCTTTTACGTCTTTTTCGCTACCGGGTGTTGGTATTGAACCTAATGTAATTGCTGCTGCTGCGACTTTACCCAAAGGTACTTTATCAAAACCAATTAAGGGCAACAATGGCGTATTTATGATTTATATTACCAATAAAAATACCCGTCCATCGGGCGATTTCAAACAAATGCAATTGCAATTGGCGTATGATATTCAAACACGTGTTGATTATCAAGCGTTTGACGCACTTAAAAAATTAGCAAATATTGTAGATAACAGAATACAATTTTATTAGCAGTAAATATTTTTACTTTTATAATCTTTTTTTGAATAGTTTAAAATAAACTATGAACATTGAATTTCTTAGCAGTCCACAAAACCCTAAAATAAAACTCATTCATGAATTGTATTCTGCCAAAGGACGCAAAAAAGAACAATTGTTTATTGTAGAAGGTATTCGTGAAATATCCATTGCGTTTCAGGCTGGATACAAACCCAAATACATTTTTATTAATCAGGAATTTATCAATAAAAAAAATACCCATTTTTTAACTTCTTGGAAAATCAGCGAAGAATTGATTTTTCAAATTGATTCAACGGTCTTTTCAAAAATTTCCTATCGTGAAGATACCGAAGGTATTCTTGCCGTTTTTGAATGGAAAGACCATTCGCTTGAACATATTACTCTTTCTAACCTACCACTCATAATTGTAGTAGAATCTGTGGAAAAACCAGGTAATCTGGGTGCCATCCTTCGCACTGCCGATGCTGCGCATGTAGATGCTGTTGTGGTTTGTAATCCTGTAATTGATTTATACAATCCCAATGTAGTACGCTCCAGCATTGGATGTATTTTTTCAGTACCTGTGGCATTGGCTACTACAACACAAACACTTCATTGGTTAACTCAACATGAAATAAAAATTTATGCTGCCGCCCTTCAAGATGCAGCATTTTATTACTTACAAAATTTTAAAACACCAACTGCTTTGGTTTTCGGTACCGAATCACAAGGTTTATCACAAAAATGGATTCAACATGCCGATAAAATTATTAAAATTCCCATGTCGGGTAAAATTGATTCGTTAAATGTTTCCAATGCGGTTGCTATTATTACCTTTGAAGCCATGCGACAACGTGGTTTTATATCAAACGGATAATCCTATGGGCGTTTCATTCAAATATATATTGTTTTGTGCTAATTTTTTTTTACAAATTGATACCAATAATAGCCCTTATTTGTTTTCAATAATATGAGTTAAAAGTTCGGTCATACTTATGCCATAATGTTCGGCTTGCTTGGGCACAATGCTTGCCTCGGACATGCCAGGAACCGTATTTATTTCCAAAAAGTAAAGCAATTCATTACGTACAATAAAATCCACTCGGACAATACCATTGCATCCCAGAAAATCATATATCTGTAAAGAGTATTGTTGGCATAAATCATATAATCGTTGATTAATGCGGGCAGGAGTTATTTCTTCGGACATGCCGGGTGTATATTTGGCTTCATAATCAAAAAATTCCTTTTTGGGAATTATTTCTGTAACGGGTAATGCTGCCGAAAAAGTTTTTGTCTTAACGACGCCGCATGAAATCTCTGTTCCTTGAATAAATTCCTCTACCAAAACTTCCGAATCTTCCGCAAAGGCAATTTCAATAGCCTTATTCCAATCCTCTATTGATTTTACTTTGGATGTTCCACAACTGGAGCCGCCGTTGTTGGGTTTTACAAAGCAAGGTAGCCCTACATAATTTAATATGGACATTAGATTGTATGGTTCATTTTTCCGGATAAGTAACGATTTGGCAAGATTAACGGGCAAGTCGCGTAATAAAAGTTTACAAAAATATTTGTTGAATGTAAGCGACGATACCTTCGAAGAACATGTGGAATGAGGAATACCCATCATTTCAAGATATCCGGGCAACAAGCCATTTTCGCCGGGCGTGCCATGAATAATGATATAAGCATAGTCAAATTTTATTTGCTGTTTGTTTTGAACTATACCGAAAAAACTTTTATCAACCAACGTGCCTTTTTCGTCTGGGAAAAACCATCCATCATGACGAACCAATACGGGATAAACATTATATTTTTCTTTGTCCAACCATTGACAAATCTGCTTTGAACTTTTTACTGATATATCGTATTCTGACGAATAACCACCATACAATACTGCAATATTTTTCTTCATGATTAAAAATTTGGTGCAAAATAACGTGTGTATTCATGCTTAGCAAGCATTTTTTTAAAAAGTTATTAACGATAAAAGTTTAATATCTTTTTTGTCTTTTAAAAAATGACTACCTTGCAAAAAAAAAATTTATGAGAAAAATTACAGTATGTTTAATGGCATTTTTAGGCTTTGCAGGTTATGCATGGTCGCAAGTTCAACCTGATAAAGTAGTATTTAAAGAATCCAAGCCGGGTTTTTATCAAAACGTTATCATGAAAGACATTCAACATGTAAATGATGAACTAACTCCGCCACCGATTGTTAAGCGTTTTAAAGTGGATATGACAGGTAAGGATTTACCCCGCAAACTTGATTTGTATAAATCGCAATGGCATAATCCATCCATATCACAAGGAAATGCAGGCACATGTTGGTGTTTTTCTACGGTTTCCTATTTAGAATCGGAAGTGTATAGAATTACCCAACAAAAAATAAAACTTAGCGAGATGTATATTGTTTATTGGGAATATGTAGAAAAAGTTAAGGAGTATGTCCGCACACGTGGAAATTCACTGGTGGACGAAGGCAGCGAATCCAATGCTGTTACTCGTATGATTAAAAAATACGGTATTGTTCCGGCTGATAAATATTCAGGATTAGTCGGTGGCAGAAAATATCACAACCACGAACAAATGAAAAAAGAAATAGACCAATATTTAAAATGGGTTAAAGAATCTGCAGCATGGAACGAAGATGCCATTGTTGCCAATATTAAATCTATATTGAATTATTATCTGGGTGAACCACCTGCACAGTTTAATTGGGAAGGAAAAGTAATGCTTCCACAGCAATTTGCCTCAGACGTTTGTAAAATCAATCCCGACGATTATGTAGAAATACTTTCGTATATGCAGGAACCTTTTTATAAACAAGTAATCTATGATGTTCCCGACAACTGGTGGAAAAGTACCGATTATTACAATGTACCGTTGGATGTGTTTATGCAAACGTTTCGCAATGTTATCGAAAAAGGTTACACGGTTGCTGTTGGTGGCGATGTAAGCGAAGCCGGTTTTGATGCCGAAACTCAGTGTGCTCTTATTCCTTCGTTTGATATTCCTGCACAAAATATTACCGATGAAGCACGTCAGTTTAGATTTTCAAACCAAACTACCACCGACGACCACGGCATGCATGTGGTTGGTTATACCGATTATAAAGGTGAACGCTGGTATTTAATCAAGGATTCCAGTTCAGGCTCACGCAACAACGACCCCAATGCCAAAGAATTTGGATATTATTTTTTTAGAGAAGATTTTGTTAAATTAAAGATGATGAACTTTATGGTTCATAAAGATGTCGTTAAGGATTTGTTAGGCAAATTCAAAACTAAATAAATATGCGTCATCTGTTTTTATTTGTTGTATTTTTTCTTGGTTTTTATGGATTAACAAAAGCCCAGAAAATTTCTATCAATGAAATTAAAACCGTTGCTACCAACTTTTATTTTCAAAAAATACGTTCATTTAAAAATATAGATTACACATCCATATCCGTAAGACAAGTAATTGAAAATTACAGCAATTTCAATAAAGACAAGCCTGCGTGTTATATTTTGAATATGAATCCCGATGGATATGTTGTAGTGAGCAATTCCATTTATGCAAAACCAGTATTGGCATACAGTTTTGAAGGCAGTTACAACGTCACTCAAAAGAATCCATCGTTTGAAAGTTGGATAAGAAAAAGAGCCAGCGAAATAGAGAAATTGAACGGTATGTCTGTATCAAAGCATCCAGACTGGGTAACGTATCAGTCAATACAAACAACTAAATCTTCTAAAGTTATACCACCACTGGTAATTACAAAATGGAATCAGGACAATTATTATAATTCATTTTGCCCTGTCGATTCTGCCGGACCAGATGGGCATGTGGTTACCGGCTGTGTAGCAACGGCTATGGCACAACTGATGTATTATCATCGCTGGCCATGGAACGGAACGGGAAGTTATACCTATCAAGACCCGCCTTATGGAACACTTCATGTCAATTTCGACAGTTCCTATTACGATTATCATGCGATGACCCCGACCATACACAGTTATAATAATCCTGCATCGTTGCTTATGTATAATATAGGTGTTTCTGTTGATATGCAATACGGACCCAATGGCTCGGGTATGTGGAATCATAAAGCAGCCTATTCGTTTAGAACATACTTTAAATATAATTCAAATACTCGCTATATTTTTAGAGACAGTACGTCGTTAAACTGGGATAGCATTGTTGTTGCTAACCTGGATGCCCGCAAACCGCTTTACTATGCTGGCTGGGAAGACTCTATCTTTACCAGTGGGCATGCCTTTGTTTGTGACGGTTATCAAGACTTTAATTATTATCATTTCAATTGGGGATGGGGTGGATATTTGGACGGATATTTTTATGCAGACCAGTTAAATCCCGGTGGTGCCAATTTTAATTATTTTCAAGAATTAATAGCCGATATTTATCCCGATACCATTCATTATACATATCCTGTTTACTGCTCAGACGATACACTGACTTTCCCAACGGGTACCTTTACTTCCGAAAATGGAAATACGTATTATAAGCCAAATTCAACTTGTACATGGTTTATTCATCCTTCGTGTGGAAGCAGCGTTCAGTTGCAATTTAATACATTTTCACTTGCCAGTGGCGATACTCTTTTTATTTTTGATGGGGACAACGAAGCCTCACCGGTAAAAAATCTGTTCACTGCACAAAATCCACCCGTTACTGTTGGCAATACAGGAGTAACAACGGTTAAATCTACATCAAACAATATGTTTGTACTGTTTAAAACCGATAATATCAACGAAGATTATGGATTTTCGGCTATATATTTATCCAATTATTGCAGTACAGATACACTGACGGCAATGTCTGGAATTGTTTCCGATGGCAGCGGTGATTGTGACTACAAAAATTCTACTAATTGTCGTTGGATAATCATGCCACCCAATTCTCAGGCATTGCAATTGACATTTACAACGTTTAATGTAGCCACCAACAATAACGGTGATTTTATTGTTATTTATAAAAACAGTATATCAGCAGCCAATACGATTGCTACGTTAAATACACAAAATCCACCCACGCAAAGCATTTATATCCCTTCTGGAAAAGCAATAATTCGTTTTGTTACCAATTCTGATGTTACAGCCGATGGCTGGCAGTTTTTTTACGAAGATGTTACGGGCAATCCGTTGCTTGCAGGAGATAAAACCTTCCTTGTTTATCCCAATCCGGTAAATCCCAATTCCATCGTTTCTCTTACCGAAAGAAATGCTACCGTATCGTTGTATGATATAACAGGAAAGTGTTTGGGAGAAATTAATTCAATGAATGAGCGTGAACTTCCTTTGGTTTCAATAGCACCCCATCTAACTCCCGGCATTTATTTTCTTCAATTAAATCATTGTTCTACTCAAAAGATTGTTTGCATAAAGGGATATTAAAAATTTTGTAACTATTCACCCCCTCTCGTCATTGAGAGCGTAGCGAAGCAATCTCACCATGCAGCCACTTCTTTATATAATACCAAACCGCTAACAAAAGAATTAAATGAATTTTGTTAGCAAGTCGGTATTAGAATAAATGATTGCTGGTATTTTGATGACAACTTATTTTTTCACATTTTCCATTAATATGGTTAGAATCTTTATAGCGGCTTCGGCAATAGGTGTACCGGGTCCAAAAATACCAACAACGCCCTGTTTATATAGAAAGTCATAATCTTGCGGAGGAATTACCCCGCCTACGACTACCAGAATATCTTCACGTCCGAGTTTTTTTAATTCTGCTATAACTTGTGGGACAAGGGTTTTATGTCCTGCTGCCAAACTGGAAACGCCTAAAATATGTACATCGTTTTCAACGGCTTGTTTGGCTGCTTCGGCAGGAGTCTGAAACAGCGGTCCCATATCTACATCAAAACCCATGTCGGCATAAGCAGTGGCAATAACTTTAGCACCGCGGTCATGGCCATCCTGTCCCATTTTGGCAACCATAATTCTGGGACGGCGTCCTTCTTTTTCGGCAAACTGGTCTGCCATTTGTTTGGCTTTATGGTATTGCTCGTTGCCGTGAGTTTCCGAATTGTAAACACCTGATATCATACGTATATTTGCTTTATAACGTCCATAAACTTTTTCCATTGCTAATGATATTTCTCCCAATGTGGCTCTTTTGGATGCTGCGTCAATAGCAAGTTCTAGTAAATTGCCTGTATTAGTCTTGCAAGCATGAGTAATGGCATCGAGTGCTTTCTGAACGGCTTCGTTGTTCCTGTTTTTCTTTAATTCGTGCAATCGTTTTATTTGCGATTCTCTAACTGCTGTATTGTCCACTTCCAACGTTTCGATGGGTTCTTCTTTTTCAAGACGATATTTATTAACTCCTACAATGATTTCTTTTCCAGAATCAATTTTTGCCTGTTTGCGTGCTGATGCTTCTTCAATTCTCATTTTGGGAACACCCGTTTCAATGGCTTTGGACATGCCACCCAATTCTTCTATTTCCTGAATCAATTTCCATGCTTTGTGGGCTATTTCGTTGGTCAAATATTCAACATAATACGAACCGCCCCATGGGTCAACCGTGCGACATATATTGGTTTCTTCCTGCAAATAGATTTGCGTATTGCGTGCTATACGGGCTGAGAAATCGGTAGGCAAAGCAATGGCTTCGTCAAGGGCATTGGTATGAAGCGATTGGGTATGACCTAATGCAGCGGCTAAGGCTTCGATACACGTACGGGCAACATTGTTAAACGGGTCTTGTTCGGTTAAACTCCATCCTGAGGTTTGACAATGAGTACGCAATGCCAATGATTTAGGATTTTTTGGATTAAACTGTTTGACTATTTTTGCCCACAATAAACGGGCAGCACGCATCTTGGCAATTTCCATAAAATGATTCATGCCTATGCCCCAGAAGAATGATAGACGAGGAGCAAAATCATCAATGTTGAGACCAGCATTTATACCGGTACGTAAATATTCCAATCCGTCTGCCAGCGTATAGGCAAGTTCAATATCGGCTGTGGCACCGGCTTCCTGTATATGATAACCCGATATGCTGATGCAATTAAATTTTGGCATTTTTTGCGAAGTGAACTTGAATATGTCGGCAATTATCCGCATGGATGGCTCGGGAGGATATATATAAGTGTTGCGTACCATAAATTCTTTTAAAATGTCGTTTTGAATGGTGCCACTCAATTCTTCGTATTTGGCACCCTGCTCCAGTGCTGTTACAATATAAAAAGCCATGATGGGTAAGACGGCTCCATTCATGGTCATGGATACAGACATTTTGTTTAAGGGAATTTGGTCAAAGAGAATTTTCATATCCATTACCGAATCAATGGCAACACCTGCTTTTCCTACATCGCCAATTACGCGTTCGTGGTCGCTGTCGTAGCCGCGATGAGTAGGAAGGTCAAAGGCAACCGATAATCCCATTTGCCCTGCTGCCAAATTTCTACGGTAAAAGGCATTTGATTCTTCGGCTGTTGAAAAACCTGCATATTGACGGATAGTCCATGGTTTCATTACATACATGGAAGCATACGGACCACGTAAATATGGAGGCAAACCAGCAGCATAATCCAAATGCTCCATTTCTTCCAAATCATCAGCGGTGTACACGCTTTTAACTTCTATGTCCTCGGCTGTAGTCCATCCATTTTTTGAGTTGCTGGCTGGATTTATTATATTAAAATCTTCTAACTTTATTTTATTGAAATTCGGTTTCATTTTTTTAGTTCTTTGTTAAACAGTTAATTTTACTAATGATTGAAATTGGGTGAGCGTTTCGAGTACATTGGACTTAATGTGAATAAAATGTTGCAATCCAAGCGATTTGAATGTTTCGATATGCTCTTTAGGGAAGCCTGCCAGAACCAGATTGGTTTTATTTTTCAGTTTTTCTACGATAGGAGGTACCAGTTGCGGGTATTCTTCATCGCTGGAACAAATAACCACAAAATCGGCATTTGATTTTTCTGCGGCTTCAATGCCTTCTTCTATGGTTTCAAACCCTGGATTGTCTATAATTTGAAAACCTGCACAACCAAAAAAGTTGATGCTGAAATTGGCTCTTGCCTTTTGCATAGCAAGATTCCCATAAGTAAATAAAAATACACGGGGGCATTTTTTCATTTGTTCGGTTGTCAGTCGGAGTTCTTCAAATGCCTGTGCACCGCGATACAACTTAACAGGTTTGTGTACGACAGGTTTTCCGGAGGGCATTACGTTTGCCAATAAGCACGGTACTATTTGATTAAAAATACGTTCGTTTACATTGGGATATTGATTGGTGCCAAGTAAAATTTCCTGACGCATGGCCATGTTCATGTCGCGTTTTTGCTGGATTGATTCCATCAGTTCCTGAATTTTACCGGTTTTAAAGGCTTGCAAGTAACCACCCCATTCCTGTATTTTTATAAAGAGTTTCCATGCTTCGGTAATCAACGAGTAGGTAAGTGATTCAATATAATAGGAACCACCAGCCGGGTCAATTACCTTGTCCAGATGTGATTCGTATTTTAGTATAAGTTGAATATTTCGTGACAAATGCTGTGAAAAGGGAGTTGGCATTTTATAAATTACATCAAATGGTCTAACGGTAAGCGAATCCACACCGCCTAATATTGCCGACATGGCTTCGGTGGTGTTTCTTAAAAGATTGATGTAGGGGTCGTAAGCAGTTTTATTCCAGTTGGAGGTTATGGCATGAATGGATAATTCAATGTTTTGTAATGTCTCATCATACGATTTTATTAATTTAGTCCATAAAAAACGTAATGCTCTGAATTTTGCCATCTCCATGAAATAGTTGGAACCAACGCCCATATTGAATGTCAGGTTTTGTATGACGGTTTTTAAGGATAATCCATTTTCGGTCAGGTTTGTCAGATATTCAGAGGCAATAGCCAAACTGAAGGCTACTTCCTGAACCGAAGTAGCACCGGCATTATGAAAAAAATATCCGTTTACTGCTACCGATTTTCCTTTGGGAATAACACGGTTGGCATAACGTACCAGCGATGCCATTTGAGAATAAAGACTTTCTTCGGAAGAGAAAAAATTTCCATTAAGAGTTACGTGCCCCAGCGGGTCATCATCAAAAGTGATATTTAACTTGGAGATATTCAATTTTTGTTTGTCAATTTCTTCTTCAAGCATGGAAAGCAAAATGCTGGTGTTGCAACCACTGATAAATCGTATGGGTACTTTTTCCAAATCGATATGCTCAACAAGGTTAGAAAATTCTGACTGTTCGTGAAACAGGGATACAAGGTCGTAATGAATTTTTTCCTGAATGATAAATTCAATGCCTTCTGCACCTTTTTGAAGTGCTTCTATGGCTTGCCGATTAGCCTTTTCAATCTGGCTGACATAAATTTCTTCGTAAATTATCCAATCGTTGTTGTTTGCTTTGATGGCTCTATACAAAGGCAAATTTTTCTCCTTTTGATGAAGATAGGGAACACGTTCCAAATCTTCTTTTCGGTAATATGGTTTTACTGTGAAGCCTTCGAGCGTATGCCACAGCATTTTTTTTTCATAATCGGCACCCTTGAGTTCTTTTTTGATTA
Source organism: uncultured Bacteroidales bacterium (assembly GCA_964431135.1). Taxonomy (GTDB): domain Bacteria; phylum Bacteroidota; class Bacteroidia; order Bacteroidales; family GWA2-32-17; genus Ch61. Next base: position 5,767 of record CAYSIN010000051.1, on the reverse strand, counting down.
CTTCTTCCCATTGTTCCGTTGTAATGGGCGGAAATTCATCGAATAATTTTTGTTTCATATCTATCTAAATTGAATTTAGAACCGCAAAGATAGTTATTATTTTTTACCCCCTTAATGTTTGAATATATCAATAAAGATGTTTTATAACGGATGCAAATGATTTTTTATGAAAGAAATGTTATAGGTTTTTATTATGTTCATCGGATAGTATGCGAAGGGCTTCCAAATGAATTATTTCTAAAAGTGATTTAACAAAACTAGTATTTAATTGCAGATTCTCAGCCTGCTTTATGCGGCTTGTCATAATTTCGTGCCAGCGGCGAAGTTGAAGTATAGGTATTTTATGTTGTTGTTTGTATTCAGCCATTTGTTTTACAATATTCATTCGGAACGAAAGCAGTTCTATAAGTTGACTGTCGATGGAATCAACCTGCTCACGCAGTTTCAACAGTTCCAAATGTTCAATATCATTTATTACATTATAGTTGTATGAAAGTGTATGGATTATTTTTTTTAATGTAGCAGGAGTCACTTGTTGCTGTGCGTCGCTCAAGGCTTCGCTTGGGTGTATATGCGATTCAATCATCAGCCCATCGTAACACAAATCCATTGCCTTTTGTGCAATGGCAGATATATATTTGGTATTTCCTGCAATATGGCTTGGGTCGCAAATAACGGGTATTTCGGGATGCAAGGTTCGCAAGTCAATCACCAGTTCCCATTTGGGTATATTTCTTAATTTAGTAGATTCAAAAGGAAAAAAGCCTCTGTGTACAGCAGCAATGTTGTGTATGCCGCTATTGTTAATGCGTTCTATGGCACCCAACCACAATTTGATATCCGGATTCAACGGATTTTTAACCAGTACGATAGCATTGGTACCTTTCAACGATTCGGCAAGCAACTGCACCGAGTATGGATTGGAAACCGTTCTGGCGCCAAGCCATAAAATATCAATATCATGCGATAAGCATGCTTCCACATGAGCAGGACTTAACACTTCAACAGCAGTGTATAAATTAAAATCCTTTTTTATCTGTTGAAGCCACGACAATGCTTTTTTGCCAGCACCTTTATAATCATCGGGGTTGGTACGAGGCTTCCAAACGCCGGCTCTAAAAACAGTAACCTGTGGAATGTCCGATAATTCCTTTGCTGTTTGATATACTTGTTCAAAACTTTCGGCACTGCATGGTCCTGCAATAATAAGTGGACGCTTACCCTTATTATCAAACCATTTATCTATGGGTGTGATGGAAAATTTTTTTTTCATGTATGGGTATATTTATTCGTTCAATGTTAATATTACTCCAAAGGCAAATTAAATTCAAGTTTGGTGGTGTCTTTGTTACTTTTCAAAAAATGGTTAGCAACTCCTTTCAATTCAATAATTGGTTTAAATGCATCAAATTCTTGTTGTGTAATCATCTTTTTGGTCAGCATTCGGTTGGTTACAAAGTTTAAGAAGTTTTGTGCATCGGGTTTAAGTATTCCGGTAGAGTCGAAGGAGGAAGCAAAATGTTTAGGTTTTGGAACAATAGATGCGAGAAATATTGATTCTGCCAGATTCAATTCATTCGGTTTTTTGTTAAAATAAAACCGTGTGCCTTTGGAAATGCCGTAAGTCCCCGGTCCAAATTCAATAATGTTGAGATACAATTCGAACATGCGGTCTTTGCTGCACAGATGCATATTTTCTATAAGCCATACCATTAGCATTTCTTCCAATTTTCGCGAAATGGTTTTGTGACGATTCAAATAAAGATTTTTTACCAATTGCATGGTAATAGTGCTTCCGCCACGAACAAAACGTTTGCATTTTATATCTTGAATAAGTGCTTGTTGAAAGGCTTCGGGAATAAATCCACGATGCCAGTAAAAAGCACCATCTTCGGTACAAAGCAATGCATTTCGTAAATAGGGTGATATTTGGTTTAACGGAATATAGTCGGGATTGGAATAACTGATATGAATGGTTTCAACGGGCATATCATTTTCATATATTGTTTGATAAAAGTCAGAATCAAGTTTGGCTAAATTTACGTTTCCATAAGAAGTGATATAAAAGTGTTCGGGTTTAAGTTCCGATTCAAGTTTTAGCGAATCAATTATTGAAAAATCTGCCATGAATTTCAGACGATAGGATAGGTTCCCCTTTGCCTTAATAGCATAAGTATTATGAAACAAGCCTTCAGGCAAGGACGAAAATAATTGCTGTGCAGGAAACGAAGGTTTGTTTATGCGAATTTCAAGTTGTTTGGCAGGATAAACCTGAAAACGTATATACGGATTAAGGGTAAGTTTATTGAACTGCAATACGGTAGCACTGTCCATTATGAATGAATTTTTTTGAACAATGAAACGATAATTTATTTTGGTATGGTCAAAAACAATGTCCGAATAGGAAAGTGAAGGCTGATTTATTAATAAGCGACAAAGTTCACCATCACCATATAACACTACATTGCCGTCCTGAGTAGAATGACTGAGGGAGAAGAAAGCCGTATCAAAATGTGTTTTTAGTTGCAACGATTGAAACCCGGGCACAAAATCATTAACTTTATAGTTTGAAACTACTTTGGCAACAATGGTCTGGCTTTGGTTAAAAATAAAACTTGCCACATAAAACGTTTGTTTTGCTTTGGCATCCGAAAAAAGAATTGGGAAATTCATTCTTTTAGGACTGATTTGAATAAAAGGAATTGATATACGGATATCGTCTTTGTTTTGGCGTTGTATGATGATAGCAATATCGGAAATGTTTCCCTTTTGTGGAAGAATATCAAAGAGCATGTTTAAAATCATGTTGGTTCGTTGAATATAATTGGGAGAAATCTTATTTCTTGTGGTTGCTGTATCAGCATTTTCACGACTGAAAAGGAAGGAATAGTTATAAACGGAATCATACTTGGCAATGTTGATGCTGGTTTTATGCCAATAAATATCGTTAATGGTAATATTTTTAAATATGGTTTTCCAAGGATTGATTTGCAGATTGAGTGTATCAATAGTACAAAGCGTATCAAAAGGAGAGGTGAGGGTAATGCTGTCAAGAGCGATACGATTAATGCCAGTAAGTTTATAATGTTTAATCGTGATTTTTCCTTTGTGCGTCTGATTAAAATGATTTATTTTTGTTTCAACGGCATAATTAAAAATGACATTTTTGAATGAAAATAAAAGAACCATTAAAAGCACTACTACGCCTGCCAAAATAAAGCCTATTTTTTTCCATAGTTGTTGTTTGAAGTTTATTTTTATAGATAGCATTTTTTTGTCAGATAAGTTGAAACATAATCAAATACACCGTCTTCCAGTGAAGTAAAGGGTTTATTATAACCGATATTTATAAGTTTGTTCATTTCGGCTTGTGTAAAATATTGATATTTATCTCGAATGTCAAGAGGTGTATCCATATATTCAATGTGAGGTTCACGATGAAGTGCTGCGAATACAGCATTTGCAAGGTCATTGAACGAGCGTGCCTTTCCTGTACCAAGGTTATAAATGCCGTTGTTTTTTCGATAATGCATTAAATAAAACATAACCTCGCAGAGGTCTTTGACATAAATAAAATCGCGTTGCTGTTCACCATGCTGAATACCTTCCCGATGTGATTTGAAAAGTTTTATTTTTCCAGTTTCCATAATTTGATTATAGGAGTGAAAAATGACCGATGCCATGCGTTTTTTATGATATTCGTTGGGACCATATACATTAAAAAATTTAAGCCCCGACCAGAAATACGGTTTTTGTTCTTGCTGTAATGCCCATTTGTCAAATTCATTTTTAGATATTCCATAAGGATTCAATGGTTTGAGCAATGGTATTATAGATTCATCATCGCTATATCCCAATTCTCCTGCTCCATACGTGGCAGCACTGGAAGCATAGACTAGTGGAATGCCAAACTCAACACAACATTGCCATATTTTTTTTGAGTATTCAACATTTAGCGTTTCAAATATACGGTAATCAAATTCGGTAGTATCGGTACGTGCTCCTAAATGAAAAATAATTTCAACAAAACGATGATTCAATTTCAGCCATTCGGGAAAAATATCACGATGAATTTTGATTGAAAATTTTTTTCTATCGAGGTTTTTATTTTTTTCTTCGTTTGAAAAATCATCTACCAATACAAGGTCAAAATATCGTTCCTCGTTTAATTTTGACACTAACGCACTGCCAATAAATCCAGCCGAACCGGTAATTACTATCATTAAAAAATATATTTATAAAAACAGGCAAAGTTACCAAAGAAAATATTAATACGAAGATATCCCGAATAATTTAGGTTTAATACAAAAGCGAAGCGTATTATTTTAATGAACTTGTTAGCAAGTCGGTATCAGTGTCGCATTGCACAAAAGTAAATTATTTGCACACACTTTTTTATATTACCCGTCTGCCCTGCAAAAAAATATTATCGGCAATTTAATAAGTGTCGGATGCCGACAATATCGGGGCCTTGGTCTAAAACTGCTTTGAGAAATAAAAAATATAAAAAGGTTAGTTCACTTTAATTGATATTCACCAATTTGAACAAACTTGTCAATATGTTTAATTATTTCGTTGGGATTTTTCTCATTTGCATAATAGTTGCCTTTACTGTCAACAAGAGCCCAACCATTATCATAAATATTTCTGACGAGAAAAAGACGAACACGACTTCCATTAATAAAAACCTTTTTCAATTTTTTATTTTTCATAAAATTAGTTTGAAGTTAAAAACCATTTTTTATGCCCCCACTCTCCTTCATTATTAACTACTCCCTTTTTCTTTAAAGAAAGTTGAGCATTTCTGACGGAATGTTTCCAGAGTTTTCCAAAATGTTGTCCATTAATCACTCTATCAATGCTGTCATCACAAATATCAGAGTGAATTTCTTTAATAAAATTATCTAGTTCAACAGTTGTGAGTTGCCTGTATTTTGATAGCAAATAAATAATCGTGTCGGAAAAAATTTCATTGATTTGCCTTTTATCCGCTGTTATGTAAAGTTGCTCCCTGTCAATCATTATGTTTTGGCTTGATGCAAAAATATATGATTTCATCTTTTATCAAACCATACTTCTTGATGGTATTATCCCCTAACTCTTTGGCATAGTTATCAGGTTTTACAGTAAACCCTGCCCTTTCAAGTCTATCTTTGTAGTCCTTCCCATATATTCTAACATGGTCATTCTGCCCAAAAACACGCTCTCGCTCTTCAGGTAAAACTATATTTGGATCTTCAAAAGTCTTCTCACGATTGTAATCTACAGGGAATTGGAGTATTGCAAAACCACCTTGTTTTAAGACCCTAAACAACTCTCTCATCGCTTTTTCATCATCAGGAATATGTTCAAGAACATGATAGCAAATTATGCAATCAAATTGTTCATCAGGCAGGTTGATATTTGTAATATCCATTTGTATCATTGCTATTGGAGATGAAATATCAGCGCTAATATAATCGATATTTGGAAGAGTTTTGCATTTCTCTTGGAAAAATTTCATTGGAGCTATATCAAGAACTTTGAGATTATCCTTGAAAAAGTTTGTTCTTTCTTTTAAGTATATCCAGAGGAGGCGATGGCGCTCCAAAGAACCACATCTAGGACATTGTGCGTTTGGCCTCGGCTTAATTCCGGATGGTAAGAATTTACGAAAGTGACCACCACAACAAGGGCAGATAAACCTATTTCCTCGATACCACAAACTTCTCAAATTACCTAAAATTCACCCTATTTTTATACACTACAAAAATTTTTATCAATTGCT
>CAYSIN010000050.1:0-21264 GCA_964431135.1 uncultured Bacteroidales bacterium | reverse complement strand
TCTTGAGATTGCTTCGTGCGTTCCTCCCTCGCAATGACGGGGTGAATAGTTACCTTTTTTTTAATCTTACATTTGAATTTTGTTATCTGATATTATCAGGTCTTTTAAAATCTTTTTACCTGATGGAATAGAACGTACAAGCCATTCAATCAACAGACGTTCTTTTTCTTCTTGAGGCAGCGAAACAGAAAGAGACGAGTTTCGAATTTTTTGTACTATATAATTCAATACAATACCTGCCGAAACAGAAACATTAAAACTTTCGGTAAAGCCGTACATGGGAATTTTTACATATTCGTCGGCATGCTGAATCATTTCTTTGCTTAAACCCTCTTTTTCAGTACCAAACAAAAACATTAATTTACTTTTATCAACGGGCAAATCATAAAGCGAAACAGCTGTTTTATGCAGTGTAGTCGCAACAATGCTGTATCCGTTTTGGTGAATATTGTCAAATAAAACAGGAATGGAAATTTCTTTTTCGTTGTAACGGTGTATGGAAAGCCATTTGTCGGCACCCATGCTTATTTCTTCGTTGGTTACAAACTTATTGTTTCGTTCATAAATATAAACGTCTTGCAATCCGTGTGCTTCACATGTTCTTACTATGGCACTGGCATTATGCGATTGATAAATATTTTCAAGTAAAACACTAACATAATGGGTACGCCATTCCACTATTTTTTGAAACAGAGCAAACCGTTTTTCTGTTACAAATTCTTTGAGATATAAAATGATTTGTTCGTTATTCATACAAAAAAAGGGAGTATTACTACTCCCTTTAATCTTTAACGGGTAAAGCCGTCTTACTTAATTGTGCCAGTAAGTTCGCTACCTGGTCTGAAACGTGCCACTTTTTTAGCAGGAATATTAATTTCCTTGCCAGTTTGTGGATTGCGTCCTTTACGAGCGCTACGTTTGGTAACACTAAATGTACCAAAACCAACTAATGCAACACGGTCACCTTTTTTAAGGGCTTTGGTGGTAGCATTAACAAATGCATCTAATGCTTTTTTTGCATCAGCCTTGGTAATTTTGGCATCATTTGCAATGGCATCAACTAATTGTGCTTTATTCATACACTTTAAATTTTAGGGTTAATGATTAAATAAATTAAGTTAGTACAAAAATAATCGTATTATTTTGGAATGCAATACTTTTTGAAAAAAAAATGCAATTTTGTTGATAAATAGCCCAAATTGTTAATAACTTTGGTTCTTTTATCAGTATTTTTAGCATTTTTAGCGTATTTTTATCTTAAAAGTACGTTCCCGTCTGTATTATAAAAAATTAAATTTCTATATAATATATTAATAGGTGTCATTGCAATGTCTCTTCTCCTTTTTCGTCCCAAGTTTTCCATGTTCCAACTTTATTGGCATGGTCATACATGCCTTCTGCCTGTTTTTGTCCATTTTCGTAAAAATAAGTCCATATTCCATCTTCTCTGCAATGTGCATAATTTCCCTGTTCCTTTATTTATCCATTTGGATAATAACAAATACAAGGCCTGTTCATATAGTCATTTTCGTAAGTTATGTCGGCTTCCTTTTGCCCATTTCCGTAATAATCTATCCATTTACCGTTTATTTTTCCTTCCAACATTTCTGTTTCGTTTTTTAAGTTTCCGTTGGCATACCATTGTTTATTCCATCCTGTTTCTTTACCATTTACATAATTCATTTCTATAGAAGGGTTACCGTTAGGAAAGTGTGCAACAGCCTTGTCAGTAAATGGGGTGATAGTACCATGCAAATATGCAATATTGTTTTTGGTATCGATGGCATCTAGCGAAACAGTTATGTTTTGCGTGCATGCAGGCATACAACACATCAATCCTGCGATATAGAGAATGTATTTTTTCATGACTGTTAGTGTTTTATTTTTTGCAGTGCTTGATGGGCTGCATCCAACATGGGCTCAATGGAAACAGGTTGTCCAACAGCCTTCTTCATCCATATATCCGGAGTAAAGCGACCCTGTGTATATATTCGTTCAATTTCTTTTGGAAATGATTTATCCCGAATGTATTGTTCAATCTGAAATTCAATAAGGTATCCAACAGGATATGCTGATAAATAAAGCGGTGCATCAATCATGTGTGAATATATTGCGAGGATAGGTTCGTCTTTTTTGCCAAAAACAGGTGCATAATATTTATTCCAGATATCTTTGGCGATAAGAATAACCTGATTTTTCAATGCTTCGGGGGTAGCATTGGGATTCTGGTACATCCATTTCCATACATTCATGTCAACCAGCGATACACCCATAATTTCATAGCAATCCCAGACGTTGTCGAGGGTTTCAAAATAAATCTTATCGGGGTTGTTATCTTTTATATCGAGCAGTTCCAAATCTCTTTTTTGAAAAATAAAAGCAAGGGCTTCGGTAAACGCAGTATTGGGAATGCCTTTTAGCATATAGTAATCCATCTGATATAACGATAAGGTTTGTTCTACATTATGACCAAATTCGTGAACGGCTATATTGTAACCTTTATAATCCATACCCTTTTCTCCGATGCGTGTACGGAGATGAGCCTTATCGCCACGCATTTCGCTGCCCCATGCATGACCTGCACCGCGTGACGGTTCTACAACGACATGCGACACAATTTCTTCGGCTTTGTTTTTATCAAAACCCAATTTCATTAGTATTACAGGCAAGTGAGTTTGAACCGCTGCCGTATTGGGAAAAAGTTTTCGTGTTTTTTCGGTCAGCATGTCTTCAGAAATACCACTGCGGGCTTTAAAGCCATCATACCAAATATCAAATGGCTCTAACGAACGACCCAAACGTTGGGATATAAGTTGTGCTATCTGATTTATTTCGGGCGAAGAGATAAATTTTATAAACAGTTGTTCCAGTTCTTCCTGCGGCATTTCCATGTAATCGTTAAAGTTGCGACTGATGTATGTAGGCGATTGTGGACTGTATGCATCCACTTTTTGCTCTGCATGAAATACATTTAAAATATGTTCATAGCGAGTATTGGGTTCGGAAGTAAATTTTATGGATGTATTTCCATGATATACTTTATTGTTAAATGGATTCCATGTAAATGTATTATTGTTTATCACGTTTTGCGGTATATCCTGATAAATAATATGTTTCATGATTTCGTAAATGGTTTTTTGCTTCAAAAGTCCATTTTCCTTATCGGCATAATCCGATTTTAACTCATCACGCAATCCCCAGTGACTAATCAGTTTCAAATCTTTGGCAAACAGTGTTTGATTATTTTGACTGATAATATTGCCCATATAGATATTGTACTCGCTGATATAAGTTTCGGCTTTGGTTAAGGCGTTGTTAAGATTTTGAAGAATGATAGAAGGTACACGACTGGTAAAAACATCTCCCAGCCTTGCATACGCCCATTCCAACCGTGACCATTGTTCGCCAAGTTCGGTTTTTTCTTGTAGCGTATAATTGGGAAAGTTGAGAATGGTTATAAAAGCAATTTTATTGGCAAACATGTCGTCGGTAAAATGTGCACCCACATTATAACTGCCAAACATTTCGTCAATGGGTTGCATATCAGGACCAGTTAAATGAAGTGGCTTTAACAGTTCAACCATAATATGATTGAAATTACCATACAGAATTTCGAGGTTATGCGATATTTTTTCAAAAAGCACTTTTTTGGCAGTATCGTCTTTTACGTATTGGGTTATGCAAAATGCTTCAAACTCCTTTGCTGTGCCATCGGATGTATCCCACAAGGTGGCTGCTTGTCTTACTCCTTTTTCTATTAATGCCTTTTGTGCTGTACCATGGTAGTATAACAAACTGTCTATCGTTTCTCTAACGGTGGTTTCAGGAATAACCTTACTGGCTTGACTATTTCTGTTTTCAAGCGTACATTGCCACAGCATGGGTAATACGGTTAAGGCTAAAAAAATGTTTTTATTTGATTTCATACGTAAAAGGTTTAAAATTGAACGCTCAAATTTACATGAAAAATATTTATGGTGAATAGTTAACAAGTTATTTTCATAAACTCTTTGTTGGTGTGTCGGTTATCGCTTAGTATAAAATAATAACCAGTTCATTAAAACAATTCGCTTTGCTTTTGTTTTAAGCGATAAGTCTATCAGCATGAACTAGAACCAACTAACAAAATTCATTTCATTTTTTTGTTAGCGGTTTGGCATAAAAAATACATTAAATTTGTCCAAACAATAATATGGGAAAAATAAATTTCCCTCGCTTAATTTTTCCGACATAAAATGCCAGTAATTTTAAAAAGATATCGTAAATTTGCACTATTTATGAATAAACAATAATTATTGTATGAAAAAATTATCAATTTTGTTCATCTTTATAATGGTTGTTGCACATACTTTTGCACAAGATAATGAAAAAATAAAACTTGGCACCCCTATAAATTCCGGCTTTGTTTTTATTGATGGAAAATATATTGAGCCACCATATACTATTGAACAAAAACAAACAGGTTATATCTATATTAATAATGAACTTGCTCAAATAACAATAACGCCTTCAGATACTATTGAAAACCCTTATAAACAAGATAAGTTGCCGGAAATGCCAGAAGAATTAAATAAGAATTCAACTTATTTTGAATTAGGAAAATTAATGGACCAAAAAACGAATAAGCGATATATGACTGAAGTTGGATATTATTATCATACGCATTATCCCGAAAAAAAAGCTATTATAAAAATTAAAGAATTTTATAAATCATTGCCAAATATGAAATCAGTAGAAGGAAGTGGTGGTTCGCTTACTATTGAAACATATACCGATAATCAAAAATATTATGTGGTTACAAATTTTGAACATGATATTTATGAAAAATATGGTATTCATTCGCATTATAAACCACCAACAGATAAAGAACTCCGTCAAAAAGCAAGTGAAAGAATGGCTCAAATTTCAGATGGTTTGAATAAAAATAAAGCATTATTTTTCCATATTGAAAAATATTGTTATTATTACCCATTTAGTGAAAGAGGATTTTACAATGCGCTTAAAAGGTATTATTCTAATGAAATGACTGATAGTGAAAAAGAAAATTTTGCACATGAATTAAAGGTCAAAACACTTGATAGTTTGTTAAACAATCCTAAAATTCATTCAATATTCAAGAAACTTGATGAAAAATTAAAAAAAGACTAATAATAATCGTGAAAATAAAAGTGTAAAAACAGGACAATTATTAAAAAATAAAAGCACAAATACAGATTATTCGGCTGTACCCGCTCGCTACGTTTCACTTAGTGGGTTAATGTTCGTTACACTTTGCTTAGGTCATTTCCTTTTATCCATTAAAACATTAAGATTATTTTGAAAATATATTATATTTTACTTTTATGAGTGAAAACTATAAAATATATAACGATGGTATAACATTTTATAACAATGACTATTGTCGGGTGGTTATGCCATCATATTTGAAAATAAATGAAAAGTTCAAAAAATGATGGTACTTTGTGCTCTCTGTACCTTCTTTGTGTCCTTTGTGGTTAAATATAATATTGTACCTAATGAATGCAACATGGTATAATACGTAATTATTGCCAAGTTAAGGTTTGAAATAAAGAATACTGCGAATTTATACGTTTCAAAAAATTTTGCCTTATATTATTTTCTGAATTTCTTTACAATGAAAAGAAATATAAAAACGGCAAGTATTAATACAGTAACAAAAGCAGCAATTTCTCCCATTATATCGCCCAGAGCAACATAAATAGTTTTATCGGGATTGCAGTAAATAGTTCCTTTTAATACGGCCGGTACCCACCACTGTGTTTGTTGTATTATATCGCCGCGTTGATTGATAAAACAGGATATGCCGGTATTGGCAGCACGAACTACATCTTTCCTGAGTTCAATGGCTCTAAGTCGGCTATACGACAGGTGTTGATGATACCCTGGTGTATTTTTCCACCAGCCATCATTGGTAATAACGGCAACCCATTCGGCACCCAATTTTACAAACAACGACAAATATTCACCGTAAATAGATTCATAGCAAACGGCAGGGGCACATTTTTTTGTTCCGTTAAAAATACTGGGTGCTGCTTGTGTTCCCAAACTGCCCGATATGCCACCCAAATCGAGTGCCCAATCTTCCAAAAAACCTAATACCTTTGGAAATGGCATTCGTTCAACACCCAACACCAATTGCGATTTATGATATGTCTGCACCTTATTGCTATCTATCTGAAGGGCAGAATTAAAGACATCGTAATATAATTTCCCATCATCAAAGGGACGTGCCGTAGATGTAATTTTTGCAGAATACATGCTGTAAGTACTAGCACCCATAATAACCGACAATGCATGCTGTTTGCAAAAAGATTCTATTTGCTGAATATGAGGATGAGTAGCATAATCTTCTTCCCAAATACCTTGTGGTAAAGCCGTCTCGGGACCTACAACATATCGAGTTTTATCTGTTACTCCTTTTTCGGCAAGCATCAAGAATCGTTGTAGTTGTTGTGCTTCGCTCATGCCAGAAAATTTATCGTTGTACGGGTCAATATTGGGTTGAACAATCAATACCTCGGTGGCTGTCCCTTTTTCTTTATAGGTAGCATACCTGATTAATGAAATACCTATGGGTACAACTAAAAGAACAATTAAACTCCATATCCATTTTTTTGAATGGGCTATAGGTGTTATTTTTTGTGATATCAGTACGGTAATGAATACATTTAGCATCAATATCCAGAGGCTTCCACCTAAAACACCCGTTACTTCATACCATTGAATAAAGGGCGTATTTTCTGAAAGTGCATTTCCCAACGTCATCCATGTCCAAGATAAATCCCAGTTATAATGTAAATATTCAAAGGCTATCCATGAAAGAATAAAAAAAACATATCCTATTGGGCGTGATGTTTTTCTTTTGATGACATGAAATAACCATGCTACTACTGCCATAAACAAAGCATTAAGAACAATAGCCAGCAAGGCACCTATCAATGTTGCGTTCAAAATCCACCATACCGAGAGGGCATTCCAAACGAGAAAACTTAAAAAAGCGTATCCAAAAAAATGAATTCTTTTATAGGTATTTTGGCAACTATATTCTTCCAGTAAAAGTAAAGGAACAAATCCAACTAAAACAGTCCATTGCCATACACCACCAGCCCAGCCACCATAGAGCAATACGCCACTCATTATGGATAATCCTATTCGCTGAAAAAAATTAAACGACATATATTAATGGTTTTTCTTTATTAATCTGCAAAAATACATGACAATTTTATAATAATACACATCTTGTCAAAATGTGGAAATGTGGAAATTAGGAAATGTGAAAATTTGGAAATGTGAAAATTTGGAAATGTGAAAATGTGAAAATGTGAAAATGTGAAAATGTGAAAATGTGGAAATGTGAAAATTTGGAAATGTGGAAATGAGAAAATGTGAAAATGAGAAAATGTGAAAATGTGGAAATGTGAAAATTTGGAAATGTGAAAATTAGGAAATGTGGAAATGAGAAAATGTGAAAATTTGGAAATGTGAAAATTTGGAAATGTGAAAATTTGGAAATGTGAAAATGAGAAAATGTAAAAATTTGGAAATGTGAAAATGTGGAAATGTGGAAATTATGTCTATAAACTTTTTTTGTCCACCTCTAAAAAAATGTATAAGTTTGAGCCTTCTAAACTTTCTGTGCATGAAAAATTATTTATTATTCATTTTGATGATGATTGGTATGACATCTTGTAATTATGAAAAAGGGTTGACATACCCGCAGACAAAAAAAGTAGATACGGTAGATACGTATTTTGGCGTTAAGGTTCCTGACCCGTATCGCTGGCTTGAAAACGATACCAGTGCTGAAGTAAAGGCATGGGTAGAAGCACAAAATAAGGTTACGTTTACTTATTTAAACCAAATTCCTTTTCGTCAGGCATTAAAAGACAGATTAACGCGTTTGTTTAATTATCCAAAGCAGACAGCACCCTTTCGTAAGGGGAACTATTATTTTTATTACAGAAACGACGGGTTGCAAAATCAAAGCGTATTATATATTACGACAGATATTTCTAAGCCCGGTAAAATATTATTGGATCCAAACACCCTCTCAAACAACGGCACGGTATCGTTAAGCAATTTGGCTATTTCTCCCGATACAAAAATATTGGCGTATGCTATTTCCAAAGCAGGTAGCGACTGGAACGAAATTTATTTCAAAGATATTGAAACAGGGAAATTATTGCCCGATACGCTGAAATGGGTAAAGTTTTCTGGCATAGCATGGTTTCAGAATGGCATATTTTACAGTGGTTATTCCACTCCTCAAAAAGGGAAAGAACTCTCACAAAGCAATCTGTATCATAAACTTTTTTATCATCGCCTTGGAAATGCTCAATCGCAGGATGTAACTGTTTTGGAAAAAACAACTTCCCCCTATCAGAACTTTTATGCTTCCGAAACTTCCGACAATCAAATACTCTGTATTTATGAAGAAAAGGCAGGCGAACTTGGAAACGCACTTCACATTATGAATTTGAATCAAACCAAACCGGTCATTCAAACATTGTTTAACACATACAATGTACAGTACGAAATCATTGAACATATAGACGATTATCTTTACATAAAGACCAACAAAGATGCCAATAATTACCAAATTATCCGCTTATCTATAAAACAGCCTGATAAAATTGAAACCATTATTCCGGAAAACAAGGATGTTATAGCCGGTGTTGCCATTATGAACCGGCATTTAATAGTTACTTATATGAAGGATGCACACAGCATTTTAAATGTATATGACTTGCAGGGAAAATTTCTTCATACTATTGAACTTCCATGCCTTGGAACAGTCAATTCTTTTAACTGTGAACCAACCGATACCATTGCATTTTATGATTTTACTTCCTTTAATTATCCAACCACCATTTTTAAATATAATATTCAAACAGGAAAAAGTACTCTATGGTTTAAACCCAAACTTGATTTTAATGAAAATGATTACGAAGTAAAACAAGTATTTTACGAAAGCAAGGATAAAACCAGCATCCCGATGTTTATTGTGTATAAGAAAGGATTGACACTGAATGGACAAAACCCGACGTTGCTCTATGGATATGGTGGATTCAATATCAGTGTTACTCCTTCATTTTCTACTTCAAGAGTATTATGGCTTGAGCAGGGCGGTGTATTGGCAATTGCCAATTTACGTGGTGGTGGCGAATACGGTGAACGTTGGCATTTGGCTGGTACAAAATTGAAAAAACAAAATGTATTTGATGATTTTATTGCTGCTGCTGAATATTTAATAGCACAGAAATATACATCACCCGAATATCTTGCCATTCAAGGAGGCTCTAATGGTGGATTGCTTGTTGGTGCCGTAGTTAACCAGCGTCCTGAGTTGTTTAAGGTGGCACTACCAGCGGTAGGTGTAATGGACATGTTGCGGTTTCATAAATTCACGATTGGTTGGAGTTGGGTTTCTGATTATGGCTCCAGCGACAACAAGGAAGAATTTGAAGCCTTGTATCGATATTCGCCTCTGCATAATATCAAGGAAAACGTAAACGAACCAGCCATTTTAGTTACTACTGCCGACCACGATGACCGTGTTGTGCCCGCACACTCATTCAAATATATAGCCACGCTTCAAGAAAAATATAAAGGAAAAAATCCAGTGCTTATCCGAATCGAAACACAAGCCGGACATGGCGGTGGAAAACCTACCGATAAAATCATTGAAGAGGCGGTAGATATTTATGCCTTTACCTTTTATAATATGAATATTACGCCAACTACTAAATAGTTTTTTCAGCATGACGGCTGTCCCATTTATAGTGATAGAAGGCAATATTGGTGCAGGCAAAACTTCATTGGCACATTTGCTCAGCAATGACCTTAAAGGACGACTTATTTTAGAGCGATTTGCAGAAAATCCCTTTCTACCAAAATTTTATCAAGACCGTCAACGGTGGGCATTCCCGCTGGAACTTTCTTTCTTGGCTGACCGATACAAACAATTGAAGGAAGAATTATTGCAACCTTCGCTGTTTGATAAATACATTATTGCCGATTATTATTTTATGAAATCGCTCATCTTTAGTAAGGAAACACTTGCCGAAGATGAATTTAATTTGTACCAGCAACTTTTTGAAATTATTTATCACAGCATTCCCAAACCTAATCTGTTCGTTTATTTGAATGCCCCTGTTCCCAAATTGATTCATCAAATAAAAAAAAGAGGCAGGTCTTATGAACAAGATATTTCTGCCGATTATTTAACACATATTCATCAAAATTATCTTGATTTTATCGAAACACAAAAAAATATTCCGGTGCTTATCGTTAATACCGAAACATTTGATTTTGTCAATAACACTAAGGATTACGAACAAATAAAACAGGAAATATTAGCACATATAAATCAAAAAGGTATCCATGAAAAATTTTTTTATTAAAAATAAATTTGTGTTTTAAAAAAATGATTTATAATTTTGTCGCATTAAATAATTTTATGAATTAATAATTAAATTTTTAATTAAATATGAAGAAAAATTACATTATTTATTCGGTTCTTTTCTTGAGTGTAGCCATTGTTTTTAGTGGCTGTACCGGATTAAAGAAGATGAAAAAAAATCAGGGTGTTATTTCTTATACCCTTAGTCCAAATCCTTTGGAAATGCATGGCGACAGTGTTCTATTGAACATCACCGGCAAATATCCGGCAAAATATTTTGCTAAAAAAGTAACGTGTGATATAACACCTACGTTAAAATCTGCCAGTGGAACAGAAATTCCATTAAAAGTACAAAAACTGCAAGGCGAAAAAGTACAGGACAACAATACTGTTATTAAATATTTAGATGGTGGTAATTTTAGTTACAGTACCAAAGTTGCTTACACCAACGATATGCGTGTATGCGATGTCAATATTAAAGTGCATGCGTATGTAAAGAAAAAATTTGTTGATTTTGACCCGTTTACCATAGGCAAAGGTACTATTACAACGCCGGGCTTACTCGAAAAGGATGCCAAACCTATTGTTGCCAAGGATAATCTTGTACGTATATTCCCCGAAAACAAGGAGGCTTCCATACTTTACTTAATTAATCAAGCCAATGTACGCCCCCAGGAACTGAACAAGGATGAAATGAAACAACTGAAAAAATATTTAGATGTTACTCAGAAAAATACCCGCAAACAAATAAAAGGTGTCAATATTTCTTCGTATGCTTCACCCGACGGTCCAGAGGATTTGAATACCAAACTCTCTGAAAATCGTGGAACTTCGGGCAATAAGGCTATTAAAGACCAATTCAAAAAATATGAAAAAGCAAAAGAACAGGGCTTTTTCAATGATAAAACGACACCCGAAGATTGGGATGGATTTCAAAAACTCATGCAGGAATCAGACCTCGCCGATAAAGACCTTGTGTTGCGTGTACTTTCCATGTACAGCGACCCTGTTCAACGTGAAAAAGAAATTAAAAACATTAGCAAAGTTTATACTCAAATTGCCGATAAAGTGTTACCAAAACTTCGTCGTTCACATTTTACTGTTAGCGTGGACAGTATTGGTCGCAGTGACGATGAAATCAACAGAACTTTCGACAGTTTGCCACAAGCACTTAATGTAGAAGAATTATTGCATGGAGCCACTCTTACCAAAGATTTAAACCGTCAACTCAAATTTTATCAAGCCGCTGCTAATCAATACGGCAACGATTGGAGAGGTTTTAACAATATGGGCTATGTTTATATTTTGCAAGGCAATTTGAACGATGCTAAAACACAGTTTGAAAAAGCCAAAACAATTAATGCCGGTAATAATATTGTGTTGAACAATCTTGGTGTTATCTCCTTACGCGAAGGCGATTTTGCAAAAGCAGAGGAATACTTCAAATCTGCCAGTGGGGCTGGAAGTGAAGTAAGTTATAACCTTGGCATTTGTGATGTTAAAAAAGGTGATTATACCGGTGCTGTTGCTATGTTTGGCTCATACTGTACGTTTAACGCTGCCCTGGCAAAACTGTTAAGCGGAAATCCTGATGCTGCTTCCAAAACTATTGACTGTGCCGAAGATAAAGACAGAGATATGATGTATTATTTAAAAGCCATTATTGGTGCCCGTCAGGCAAATACCGATTTAATGTACAACAGTTTGCGTGCTGCTATCAGTAAAACGGCATCGCTGAACGAACAGGCAAAAACCGATATGGAATTTTATAAATACTTTAATGACGATACCTTCAAATCCATCATTAAATAAATTTATTGAAATTATT
Source organism: uncultured Bacteroidales bacterium (assembly GCA_964431135.1). Classification (GTDB taxonomy): domain Bacteria; phylum Bacteroidota; class Bacteroidia; order Bacteroidales; family GWA2-32-17; genus Ch61. Next base: position 9,013 of record CAYSIN010000050.1, on the reverse strand, counting down.
ATAATTAAAGGCAGTCTATGGACTGCCTTTTTTATTATTTTTACACCCAATTTATGAGGTTTTTCACAATCATCACCATAGTATTTTTTATTTCTGTTTCTTCTCTAGCGCAGCAACAGGTTACTAAAATCATGGGGAAAATTACCGATGCCAAAACCCAAGAACCTATCCCTTTTGTCAATGTTTATATAAAAGGAACAAGAACCGGTACTATTACCGATATGGATGGCAACTTTAAAATTGAAACCCGTGAAAAAGGCGATTCATTAGTTGCTTCCTTTATTGGATATGACCGATGCGCCAAAAAAATATTTTACGGACGTTTTCAAACAATTAATTTTTCCTTAAAACCATCTGCTATTGCCTTACAAGAAATTACTGTCAGTGTAAAAAAACGCAAGCATAATAAAGACACATTGGCGTTGGAACTACTCGATAAAGTTTGGGAGCATAAACATCAAAACGATATCGAAAAACTTGATTACTACGAATACGAAACCTATAATAAAATTCAATTTGATTTGAATAATCTTTCCGATGATTTTTTGAATAAAAAAATCATGAAAAATTTTCAATTTGTAAAGGATTATATTGATACCTCTACTGTAAATGGAAAAGCATATTTACCCGTTTTTATACTTGAATCCGTTTCTGACTTTTATTTCCGAAAAAATCCTAAAGCCGAAAGGGAATACATAAAAGCAACCCATGCTTCCGGTATAAACAACGAAAGCGTTAACCAGTTTATGGGAAACATGTTTATTAAAATAAATCTGTACGATGATTATATTGATTTATTTGGCAAGGGTTTTATTTCTCCTATTGCCCGTCTTGGAAGATTGTATTATCGCTACTATTTGTTAGATAGCGGCTATGTTGATAAGCATTGGTGTTATCATCTGGCTTTTGTACCAAAAATAAAACAAGATAACGTTTTTAATGGTGATTTTTGGGTAGCCGATACAGCATTTGCCATAAAAAAAATTGAATTTAAAATTGACAAAAATGTTAATATCAATTTTATTAATAATATAATTATTCATCAGGAGTTTATACCCGTAGATACTATTGCATGGATGCTTAGCAAAGAAACGATGATTGCTGATTTTAATGTATTTGAAAACCCCAATAATGCTACGGGCTTTTTTGGTAGCAAAACTACCCTATACAGCAATCACGCCGTAAATAAGCCACGTGAAGAAAAGATTTATAAAACCACCAACGATATCATAGTTGCTGAAGATGCATCTCATAAGCAAGAGCAATACTGGGATACTATTCGCAAAGAGCAATTGAATCAAAAGGAAAAAGGAGTATTTAATATGGTGGACAGCATTAAGGATGTAAAAACCTTTCGCACTTTTTATGATATTATGAACGCTATTGTTACTTATTATTATGTATGGGGAAACGTAGAACTAGGTCCTTATTTTACTGTCTATAGTTTTAATAATGTAGAAGGCAACAGATTTCGTGTGGGAGCAAGAACAAGCAATAAATTCAGTACAAACCTAATGCTGGAAGGATATGCCGCTTATGGCACAAAAGACCAGCAATTCAAATACGGTGCTAGCGGATTGTATATTTTTAATAAAAATCCGAGAAAGTCTTATGCTATTAGTTATAAGCATGATATGGAACAATTGGGACAAAGCATTATGGCCTTTCGTGAGGATAATATTCTTGCGTCCACTATGAGGCGTGGACCTCAATATACATTGTCCATGGTAAATCAATTCAATACTTCTTATGAACACGAATGGTTTCAGGGATTATCCAATACCATCCAATTACAGTGGAAAGAATACTATCCATATAGCGGACAACAGTTTATTCTTACTAATTCTGAGCAACCTAAACAATACGCATCGTTTTTGACAAGCGAAATATCGTTGAATACACGCTATGCCTATAACGAAAAATTTGTGATGGGTGAGTTTGAACGTATCAGTTTGGGAACAAAGTATCCCGTTATAAACCTCACAGCAACGCTTGGCTTGAAAAATTGTTTGGGTAGTCAGTTTTCGTATCAGAAACTTCAACTGACCATTGACCATTGGTTTAATACATATCCCGTGGGGTATGGAAAATATTTTATTGATGCTGGAAAAATTTTTGGCAAACTCCCCTATCCGCTTTTAAAACTGCATGAAGGAAATCAAACCTATTTCTTTGATGCATATTCATTCAATTTGATGAACTATTATGAATTTGTCAGCGACCAATGGGCAAGTTTGACTTATACTCATTACTTTGATGGATTCTTTTTTAACAAAATACCCCTATTTAGAAAACTCAAATGGCGTGAACTGGCATGGTGGAAGGGACTTATCGGCTTTCTTGATAAGGAAAATCTGAACGTGATGACTTTCCCCGAAACACTCTATACACTCGACCGTAATCAGGATTTAGACCGATTAAAACCATACGTAGAAGCAGGTATTGGCATAGAAAATATTTTTAAGTTTATCCGTGTGGACGCTGTTTGGCGTTTCTCCTATTTAAATCATAACAATGTTACTAAATTTGGATTAAGAATTAGTATGTATATTAAGTTTTAATCTTAATCTGTATTAAAAAAAGGTAACTATTCACCCCATCATTGCGAGGGAGGAACGCACAAAGCCGTCTCAAGAAAATAGTCAATGAAACGAGGAGGAGCCATATAGAACATGACAAATAATACCAAGTTGCGTTCATATATGAAAATAAGTTAAAAGTTCAAAAAAGATAATACTTTGTGATTTTGGGAATGGGGTGTGATACCCCCCCTGCCCCCCTTCAAAGGGGGAGGAATTTGGGAAATGGGCTATTGCTCAACACCTCCCCCGTTGAAGGGGGAATTAAGGGGGTCACGCTGTTCCCTTTACTCATTACAAATATAGTATTTATATCGACTTACTAACAAGTTCATTAAAAACAATTCGCTTCGCTTTTGTTTTAAAACGGTTAGTTTGTCGGTATTAACCAAAACACGCAAATCCCGACAATCTCATCCATTATGATAAGTTATTTTTATGTTGCATTTATAATTTTTTTTTCGTAACTTTATTTTTTTTTAAAATGAAACGTCCGTTATTTCTTATTATGCTTATATTCAGTTTGTTGGCAATAAGCGGAGGAGCACATCCGGTACATGTTACTGTTACCAATATTGAATACAATGCCTCAAAAAACATTTTTGAAGTTTCCATAAAAATATTTACCGACGATTTGGAGCATGCTGTTTATCTGAAAGAGCAAAAAGAAATAGGACTGATAAAAAATAGTCCTGTCACAGAAGTAGAAGCATATCTGCTTCGTTACGTTTATGAGCAATTTCAACTATTTATCAACAATAAGCCCATTGCCCTTTCCAATGTTAAACTTACAAAATATACTTCTGTAGAAAATGCTACATGGTTATACATGGAATTTAATGTACCATCTAAAATAAAGCAACTCAGTATTCAAAACAATTTGTTAAATGAACTTTTTCCTGATATGACCAATCTTGTCATTATTCATTGGAACAATAATGAACAGGGATTAACGTTTACCAAAAACAAAACAAGAATTGATATTGCATGAAACGACTTGTAACTATCCTGTCTATTCTCATTCTTTTTACTCATAGTGTGTGGGCAACACACAACCGTGCCGGTGAAATACGCTACCGTTGGATATCGGGATATACTTACGAAATCACCATGATAACCTATACCTATTCACTTTCTCAAGCCGACCGACCTCAATTAACCGTTCAGTGGGGCGATGGTACATCGTCTATTGTGGACCGTGTATCCATAATTCACCTTACCGATTTTTATAATAAAAACACTTATATTGCTACTCATACATATCCGGGACCTGGCATATATTCTATTACCATGGAAGACCAAAACAGAAATTATGGTGTTCAAAATATTCCCAATTCCGTTGAAGTACCATTTGCCATTCAAACGACATTGAAAATTGGCGGCAATTCAGCAGGTAATTCTACGCCTGTTTTAACATATCCACCTATTGATAAAGCCAAACTATATACTACGTTTATTCATAATCCGGGTGCTTACGATTTGGATGGCGACAGTTTGGCATATCATCTTACGGTTTGTTTGGGAGAAAACGGATTGCCTATACCAAACTATACTTTCCCTTATGCCAGCGATTCGCTGGTAGTAAATCACATTAAGGGTGACCTTATTTGGGAAACACCACAGCAAACGGGTATTTATAACGTTGCCATGGTAATTGAAGAATGGCGTTATTATACCAATATAAAGAAATATATAAAGATAAGCGAACTGGAACGTGATATTCAAATTGAAGTTATAGAAACATCCAATACTCCTCCTGTGATTTCCGATTTACCTGATTTATGTGTTTGGGCAGGCGATTATATTTCATTTAACGTTACGGCTACCGATGCACAAAATGATAGAATCGTATTGAATGCGTATGGTGGTCCTTTTGAAGTACTTATTTCTCCTGCACAATATGACACTGTAGTAGGATATGGACCACTATCCAATACGTTTAAATGGCAAACAACCTGTGCACATGTTCAAAAATTCCCTTATATGGTAGTATTTAGAGCCAAAGATTTGAATTCGGAAGTTAATCTGGTTTCTCAAAAAAAAGTATATATTAAAGTCATTTGTCCTCCTATTCAACAAGTAAATCTGATTCCTACTTCCAACTCTATTCTTGTGTCGTGGTCCAAAGGACCGTGTTCCAATGCCACCCATTATGATATATATCGAAAAATAAATCCTTCGGGATGGAATCCTGACAGTTGTGAAACAGGAGTACCACCCTATACGGGTTTTACTAAAATATATTCTACCTCATCATACAACGATACTTCTTATTTAGATAATAATAACGGGCTGGGATTGTCGCAGGGATATCAATACTGTTACCGCATTGTTTCCGTTTTTCATGATTATGCCGAAAGCATAGCCTCACCCGAACAATGTACCGATTTGGTAAAAGGCATTCCTGTTATTACTCATGTAAGCGTTGATTCAACCGATTATCATGCCGGTAAAATTTATGTGGAATGGTCAAAACCTGACGAATTTGACAGCATTGCTGCTCCCGGTCCTTATCAATATAGAATTTATCATTCCAATGATTTTTGGGGACAGCATCTGACTTTTCTCGATTCACTCAATAATATAAATGACACTGTTTTTATTGATACATTGTTGAATACCTTACAGTATCCCTATTCATACAACATTGAATTTTATAATAATACTCCCGGAAATAGATTTCTGATAGGATATCCATCTATCGCATCCAGTATATTTATAAACACTGCTCCCGATGATAATAAAGTTCATTTATCATGGGATAAAAACGTACCATGGGATAACATCGATTACCACATTTTCCGTTATAATGAAACGGCAAGTACTTGGGATTCCATAGGACATACGTCTGAAATGCAATACGTGGACAGTAATTTAATTAACGAACATGAATATTGCTATAAGATTAAGGGTATTGGCGTTTATTATACGGGCAATTATGATATTCCCTTTATTAATTTTTCACAGGAAAAATGTGAAACGCCCAAAGATACAACACCTCCTTGTGCTCCGCATTTAGTTGTTCATTCAGAATGTTCACTTTATCAAAATATATTAACGTGGAACAATCCAAATCATTCCTGTGCCAACGATGTAACCGGCTATCGTATTTATTATTCTCCTACTTTAAATGGAACATTAACCCTTATTGCCGAAAAAAATAATCCGAATGATACAACATACATTCATTTGCCGACCTATTCTTTGGCAGGCTGTTATGTAGTTACAGCCATTGATTCCTTTTTTAATGAAAGTTCAAAGACCTATACGGTTTGTGTGGACGAATGTACCTACTATGAATTACCCAATATTTTTACTCCCGATGCCAATGCCCAAAACGATTTTTTTAGACCGGGACCGTATCGCTTTGTCGAAAAAGTGGATATGAAAATATATAATCGTTGGGGGAAACTCGTATTTGAAACCGATAATCCCAATATTATGTGGGATGGCAAAGATATGGATTCTAAAAAAGTTGTCCCCGATGGAGTGTATTATTATATTTGTGATGTGTATGAACGACGATTACAAGGCATAGAACCAAGAGCCATTACCGGTTTTGTCCATATTATTTCAACTAAAAAAAGCAGTTCAGAATGAAAAAAACAAGCGTAATTATATTATTCCTGATTTGTTCCAATATGCTATGGGCACAAAATCCATTAAAAATTATTCAGTCGCAGATATGCTTGCTTCATAAGGACACCACCTGTGCCCTGCAATTGTTATCGGATACTATTCAACAAAATCCTAAGGCTAAACTTGCACAAAAAATGCGTGGCAATATTTACTTCACACAAAAAAATTATGATAAAGCCCTTGGCGATTATTTACATGTATTTTCGAATGGTGATTCATCCATATTATATAATATTATATTGTGTTATGCCAAACAAAAAGACGTAAACAACACAGTGAAATGGCTAAAAACTTATTTAACATCCTCGTCCAAACTTCCTGAAAATGTAATACGAACCAATCCCGATTTTTCCTTTTTATCAAAACAACCGGAATGGGAAGCATTATGGAAAAAGAACTGGTTTAACGATTTGGAAGTACATTTAGGCGAGATATATTATCTCTACGAACAGAAAGATATTAATACCCTGATAGAAACCATTGAAACGTTATTAAAATCTTATCCCAATGAAGAGCGTCTTCTTTTATGGCGAGCAAAATCTTATCTGTTGGCTGCTAATTCAAAAGAATCTCTTAAATCAGTAGATATTTTACTCCAAAAAAATCCTTCTAATAGGGAAGCCATACAATTAAAAGAGAAAATATATGAAACCGATGCCAATTATAAAATGCTTGCCCAAACCTATATTCAGCATTTTAATGCTGAACCGTGGAATATGGAATTGCTCGTAAAAATTCCTGCCATATTTAATAATGCAGAACAATATAAAGAATCCATTATATGGTCTAAACGATACATTCCATACGATACTGCCAATGCCGAAATATATTATCAACTAGGCGTTGCATTAAGCAATACTAAAGATTATTTACGTGCCGTTGAAGCATTGTCTCAATCATTGCAACTGTACAAGGGAAATTCAGACTGTTATTTTGAACGTGGAAAATGTAACTATGAATTAGCAGCATACGATAAAGCCTATTTTGATTTTTGTATGGCACTTGACCTTACTCCTACCGTTGGAGAATATTTCTATTATCGCGGACTTACCAGTTATGCCATGAAAAAAACTATTGGGGCATGTCGTGATTTTGAACGTGCCAAGCAATATGGTTTTATGAAAGCGGAAAGTTATATTCAGCGTTTTTGTCATGATAAATAACCTGCCTAAACTTTATAAAATACTTATTTTTACTGGAATACTTTTAATAATCGCAGGTATTGTTATATGGTTTATTGGTTCCAAATTCCCAAATGTTAAACAACTTCCCGGAAATCTTTTTATTCAAAAAAAGAATTTTTCATTTTATTTTCCTATTACAACTTGCATCGTGTTGAGTGTAATTTTATCGCTGATTGTTTACCTTATTTCACGCTTTCTAAAATAAAATATGTATTTTTGTCTGTTGTTGAAGTATGAAAACGCTGTTTTCAACTATATTATTTTTTTCTTTGGTTATCGAAGCAATAGCACAGACCGATATTTATGTTGATTTGACTATTCCACCAAAAATAACTGCTGGTCAATCATACCCCATAGAAATAACCATTCATAAGGAAGGAGTAACAGGATTTGCCAAACTGGAACTTTATTTACCTGTGGGCGTTGAACTTTCTCCTTTGGATACAAAATCGGCTACTTTTATCAAACAAAGTCAATTGGTCAAGTATATCTGGATTGAACTGCCTGTAACGGATGAATTAAAATTGACAGCAACCATGAATATTGATTATCGCATTTCGGGATACAAGGAAATATATGGCAATTTCTACTGCATAGTGGGTAAAAATAAAAATAAAGTTTCTGTTGGAATAATACCATTTCAAATATTCAACGATAATGCATGGAAAAATTCTACTAAAAAAGTGGATGAATACCCCGTTTCGAATATCACCGGAAAGATTAAGCCCGAAATGCTTGCACTTCCAAAAGCATACCGTATTCAAATAGGAGCGTTCAAGCGAAGAGTTTCTAAAAGTCAACTGGCAGAAATTTTTGAACAAACCGATTTTATTAAGGAAGAGGTTGAAGATGGTTGGTACAAATATATGATAGGCGATTTTAAAACAATGGACGATGCCAAACAGTTTAAAATACAATGCGGCATTTACAATTCTTTTATTGTGCTATACGAAAACGGGATGCGCATTTCAATTCCCTGAGTTATTATGGAAATATTGACAGAAGGACTGATTTATACTTTTATAGTTGAAAAAAAAATTACATTACCCGATGGGGAATATTTTATTCTTACCTATGATGATAGAAAATTTTTACTTCCTTCCTCTTATTATTCCGATTATAAAATAACACCCGGTAAGCCTCTTTCATGCATCGTCAACAAAATTAACTGCAACGGAAAAATATTCCTCGAACCTTTACATCCCGTTTATAGCAAGGATATGCTGGACTGCTTTGAAATATTTGCTATAGAACAGCGAACAAAACATAAAACTAAAGAAACCTATTGCGTTGCACTTGCACGAAATTCAAAAACACAAAAAGCGGCTGTTCTTAATTGCGAAAATATTTTATCTTATTCATTACCATTTAAGGCAACTTGCAAAGTAGTCAAGATTAAAAAAGCAGAAGTATTACTTACCTTTCTTCTGCCAGATTGTTAACATCGTATTGCATTCAAACAGAGGATGACAAAAAATAATTGGTAACTATTCACCCCGTCATTGCGAGGGAGGAACGCACGAAGCCATCTCAAGAAAATAGTCAATGAAACTATAAATTAACGAAATTAGTTTATTATGAAGGATTTCACCGCATAGAAGAGGCAATAAG
>CAYSIN010000049.1:0-21275 GCA_964431135.1 uncultured Bacteroidales bacterium | reverse complement strand
ATCCACAGTCGATTTGTTTTGATAAAATGCTGTTCATGTGAGCAATATTGAATATGTGTCTCAAATAGTTCATTTTGTAATTCCGTATATAAATTTACACTTACACAAAGATATAACTTTTTTTTCATTCCACCAAATTTATTTTTTAAAAGTTTTCAAATAAAAACGCCATTATATAATTCATATTTAATAGGATAGGTGCTTTTTAAGGGACGACTACGTAATAGAAAAAAATAACCAACGAGCGAATAAAAATTTAAACTTCGCATTGGTCGCTTGTGGTCGGAGAAAAAGTCCGTAGAATAATTTATTTGAAAACGAAAACTTATTTGTCAGATGATAACGGTTCAGTGCAGAACTAGAAGGGCGATTGAAACTTCCCGTCCTGTCAAGTTGAACTGCATTTTCAAAGTTTAATAAGTATCAAAATGTGCCCGATGCCCTTTTCGTTTTGAACGGTGTTAGGGGTTGTATTTATTAAAAGTCATAATTAATTGTCAAAGCACCAATTCTGTACAATGTATTTATATTTCTTTCGCTTTGCCTATGATAAACAGCAGGTTTGACACCATGATCATAATCTACAATTTTTGATTTAATGTATAAAAATTGATACTTTGTCTCATATGTAACGGATAAATTCTTTGTAATAAATATGTCAATTCCAATTGTTGGAGTTGCTCCATAACCAATACTATGTGTCAAAGCCCTGTCATTGACACCAGCAATGCCGCCAATTTCAGTTATGTCAGAATACGATTTTATTCCGGTAAGGTCTAAAGCTATGAATGGCTTAAAATATTTTTTTATTATAAAACCTTTTTCAATTCCTAATCTAATCTTACCTTCATTTGTGTAACCATCAACATACATAGCATCAGGCATAGGAAGTGCATTTTCTTCTGTTTTATAAAATTCTTTTGAATATTCTATTCCTATACGTAAAGTCAAATGTTTTAAATTTCTTTTTATAACAATACCATTGAAAAAAGTTGGTCTAAAAGATTTGGAGGAAAAATAATTTTGTTCGCTTAATAGAATTGTTCCAAAAGTCCATTTTTTGTTAATAGTTTTTGCCGAATCTTTTTGTCCAAATCCGAATGTGATTATCATAAGCAAAGCAGAAGTCAAAATAATCTTTTTCATGTTTATAATCTTTTGATTTTTATTATTACCCCTAACATCTGTATAAACTTACCATTACGTTTATATCTTCATTATCCATAGTCAATTTAATTTGACAAATGCTGTTCATGTGAGCAATATTGAATATGTGTCTCAAATAGTTCATTTTGTAATTCCGTATATAAATTTGCACGCATAAAGGTATAACTTTTTTTTCATTCCACCAAATTTTTTTTTAAAAGTTTTCAAATAAAAACGCCATTATATAATTCATATTTAATAGAATAGGTACTTTTTAACGGACGACTATTTACTCACAAGGATGCTATCGCTTAACAATTGGAAGTGCAGGGACTATGTATAATTCAAAAATTTTATGTACTTTTGTAGCAAACAATAAATGATGAAAAAAACAGCATTAAAAAAAATCATCATAGATAGATGCCTTCAGCGATTGGAAGATAATTATAAAACCGCCATGTCTGAGGTAAACGAAACACAGCAGGCAGCCAACGAAACGGGACCGCCGAAGGACCGCTACGACCCTTTTCGTTCCCAGATGTTGCGACGTCGCAATTTGTTTGCTGAACAGTGTCAAACAATATTAAATGAAATAGAAATCATAAAAAAAATAAATCCTGAAATAAATCACGAACGTGTATCATTTGGCAGCGTTGTTATTACCACCGGGCAAAAACTTTTTTTTGGTGTATCATTGGGAAAAATTGAAGTAAATCATGAAACCTTTTTTGTTGCCTCTATCCAAACTCCATTGTTTGAAGCCATGAAAAATAAGCAGGTGGGAGATATATTTGAAATCAACAAAAACAAATTCAAAATCCTGGAAATATTTTAAATATCTCTTTATAACTATCTCATTCATTTCGTTGTTATAATAAGCGAAAAGAATTAATGGACTTAAAAAGTATATCGTGTTTGAAATTTGAGTTTCACTTATAAATTGCTATTTTTGCGGGCAGAAAAAAGTAATTATGAACGTTACGGAATCAAAATATAATCCATCAGAAATTGAAGACAAGTGGTATCAGTATTGGCTAAAAAACAAGCATTTTAAATCCGTTCCAGATGAACGGGAACCATATACTATTGTTATTCCACCTCCCAATGTTACGGGTGTGCTTCACATGGGGCACATGCTTAATAATACATTGCAGGATGTACTTATGAGACGTGCCCGCATGAAAGGCAAAAACGCATGCTGGGTGCCCGGAACAGACCACGCTTCCATTGCAACAGAAGCAAAGGTGGTTGCCAAACTTAAAGAAGAAGGCATTAATAAAAAAGATTTATCCAGGGATGAATTTTTAAAATATGCATGGGCATGGAAAGAAAAACATGGAGGTATTATTCTCGAACAATTGAAAAAGTTAGGTGCTTCATGCGATTGGGACAGAACTTGCTTTACGATGGACAAAGCATTAAGCGAAAGTGTTATTAACGTTTTTGTTGATTTATATAGAAAAGGTTTTATATACAGAGGCATACGAATAGTTAATTGGGATGTACAGGCAAAAACAGCCGTTTCGGACGAGGAAGTGATTTATAAGGAAGAAAATTCATATTTATATTATGTGAAGTATTTGGTAGAAGGGACGAATGAATATATTCCTGTTGCAACAACACGTCCCGAAACTATTTTGGGTGATTCGGCGTTATGCGTCAATCCAAAAGACAAGCGTTACCAAAAATATCATGGCAAAAAGGTTGTTGTACCTTTGGTAAACAGAATTGTCCCTGTTATTACCGACGAATATGTTGAGATGGATTTTGGTACGGGTGCCTTAAAAGTTACGCCGGCTCATGACCCCAACGATTATGAATTGGGATTAAAATATCATCTTGATGTTATTGATATATTGAACGAAGATGGTACACTTAACGATAAGGCACAGTATTTCATTGGCAAGGAACGATTTGAAGCAAGAAAATTAGTTGCTGATGAACTTCAAAAACAAGGCTTGCTTATTAAGACAGAATCATACCTTAATAAAGTAGGATACAGTGAACGCACCAATGTAGTAATTGAACCGCACATTTCTACACAATGGTTTTTACGTATGAAAGAACTTGCTCAGCCAGCCCTTGAAAATGTAATAAACGATAACATCAAACTTATTCCACCCAAATTCAAAAATACTTATCGACACTGGATGGAAAATGTGAAAGACTGGTGTATAAGTCGTCAGTTATGGTGGGGACATCGCATTCCCGCATGGTATATAAACAACAATCCCAACGAATTTGTTGTAGCAGAAACAGAGGAACAAGCATGGACACTTGCCCGTCAAAAATACCTCGACATTACTCCTGAACAATTATCGCAGGATGAGGATGTACTTGATACATGGTTTTCTTCATGGCTTTGGCCCATTTCAGTTTTTGATGGCATTCGTCATCCCGACAACCCCGATATTAAATATTATTATCCAACCAACGATTTGATAACGGCACCAGAAATACTTTTCTTCTGGGTGGCTCGCATGATTATGGCAGGATATGAATATCAGCACGAAAAACCTTTTCAGAATGTTTATCTGACCGGTATAGTTCGAGATAAAATGGGACGTAAAATGTCCAAATCACTTGGCAATTCGCCAGACCCTGTTGAATTGATAAAAAAATACGGGGCTGATGGTGTAAGGGTAGGAATGTTGTTCTGTTCTGCTGCCGGCAATGACCTTCTGTTTGATGAGAGTTTGACAGAGCAGGGTAGAAATTTTGCTAATAAAATATGGAACGCTTTCCGCTTAATACAACAATGGAAAGTGGACGAAAATATGGAGCAGCCCGATTATGCAAGCATGGCTGTTCAATGGCATGAAGCCAGTATTCAAAATACCATTGAACGAATGGAAGATGACTTTTCAAAATACCGCATATCAGAAGCCTTGATGATTGTTTATAAAGCCTTTTGGGATGAGTTTTCATCGTGGTATCTGGAAATGGTTAAACCGCCTTATGGACAACCTGTTGATAAAAAAACTTTTGATACAACAGTTCATTTTTTTGAAATATTATTAAAACTGTTGCATCCATTTATGCCCTTTATTACCGAAGAACTATGGCATGGCTTATCTCCCCGCAACAACGGAGAAACGATTATGTACACTTTTTTTCCACAAGCAAAATCCTATAACCAAGAACTCATAAACAATATGGAAGAAGTAAAAGAAATTATTACCCATATACGAAACATTCGCACAGAAAAAAATATAAACAGCAAGGAAAAATTGGAGTTGTATATTAATCAGGCATCTACATATCCTCTTTATGCTTTTATACCTGTCATTGAAAAAATGGCAATCTTGGAAACGGTCAATTTTGGAAAACCTGCCCATACGTTTGTTTCTTTTATGGTAAATACTACTGAATATTTTATACCCCTCAAATCTGATATTTGCATGGATAATGAAATAGAAAAAATTAAAAAAGAGATAGATTATTTGGAAGGATTTTTACAGTCGGTGAATAAAAAATTAGGCAACGAAAAATTTGTAACAAATGCACCAAAACAGGTAGTAGATTTGGAACTGGCAAAAAAACAGGATGCCGAAACCAAATTAATTGCATTAAAAAATCAATTAGAACAATTTATTAATATTAAATGATATGAAATATTTTGCCCTTATTTTATCCGTGTTATGGCTTTATGCCTGTTCTTCAAAACAGCCCTCGAGTCAGCAAACAGTAAACTCAATGGTCGTTGATACTTCTCATTATACAAAATTTGATAAAAAAATTATGTACCGGACACTTCCCAGTGGAGATGTAGAAAAAAAGGATATTCACTGTACTCTTATGTATAATTCACAGGAATTAAAAGTTGACTTTACCGACAGCGTTTGGACTTTTTCAGTACAATCTATCCAAACAAAACCCGAAGGTATCACAATTGTTCTTTTAGATAAAAAATTCACAGAAGTTTTTATTACTTCGGATGAATTGCATATCGCAACCTTTACGGGTAAAAGTGGCGGAGGCAATATTACATTGATGTAAAACACAATAATTTGATAATCAAGAACGTTATAATCATTTATTTAAAAAATTAAAATATGAAAAATACAAAACTGAGGGTAGGCATTACACAAGGCGATATTAATGGCATAAGTTATGAAATAATTTTAAAAACCTTTATAGAACCGAGCATTTACGATTTATGCATTCCTATTGTTTATGGTTCTTCTAAAATTGCAGCCTATTATCGCAAGCCCATTGGCATGGAAAATTTCAACTTCAACCTGATTCGAGTACCGTCAGAGGCAAACCCCAAGCGTGCCAATTTAATCAATGTACTGACAGATGATTTTCGTGCAGAACCTGGAATTCCTACTGCCATGAGTGGTAAGGCTGCCTTAATCTCATTAGAAAAAGCCACCGACGATTTAAAAAAAGGATTGCTTGATGTGCTGGTTACTGCACCTATTCATAAACAGGCGATGCAATTAGCACAATTTCAATTTCCAGGTCATACCGAATATTTACAGCAAAAATTTGGCAATGCCGATGTTTTAATGTTGATGCTCAGCGAAAACACTAGAATAGGCACTCTTACTGGACATATTCCTATACAGGAAGTCGGTTCAAAAATAAAAAAAGAGGTCATTTGTCAAAAAGTAAAACTACTGCACACATCCTTGGAACGCGATTTTGGCTTTAACCGTCCCCGTATAGCTGTTTTGGGCTTAAATCCACATGCCAGCGACAATGGGCTGATGGGCAAAGAAGAACAAACAGAAATAATACCTGCCATTAAACAACTGCGAGACGAAAAAATTTTAGCAATGGGACCATATCCCTCCGATGGATTTTTTGGTTCGCTGATGTACAAAAAGTTTGATGCAGTGCTTTCGATGTATCACGATCAGGGATTAATCCCCTTTAAAATACTGTCGTTTGAAACAGGGGTAAACTATACAGCAGGTTTACCCATTGTACGCACCTCACCTGCTCATGGAACTGCCTACGACATTGTCAACAAAAATTTGGCAGACCCATCCTCGTTTAGACATGCCCTATACGAAGCAGTAGATATATGGAATAAACGGGAAGAATTTAAGGAAATTACCAAAAATCCGATTTCACACGTTCATGTCGAATCAGCAAACGAATAAATTATGTACGAATACATTATTGGAAATATTGTTGAACTGAAACCAACGTATGTTGTGATAGACCATCACGGCTTGGCTTATAGAATTGAAATATCTTTGCAAACATTCAGTCATTTGCAAAAACTTTCAACCGACAATGTTCAAGTTTTTCTTTATCAAATTGTGCGAGAAGATGCTCAATTATTATTTGGTTTTTCTACTAAAAAAGAACGTGAGTTTTTTAAATTATTGATTTCGGTGAGTGGTATAGGTCCTAACACATCAAGAACCATTTTATCGGCTACCTCACCCGAAGAATTGCAAAATTATATTCAGCAGGCAAAAATAGCGGAATTAAAAAATATAAAAGGTATTGGGCAAAAAACAGCCGAGCGTTTAGTAGTAGAACTGCGTGATAAAATTGGAAAATCATCCGATGGCGAAGATTTTTTCATTCACTCACACAATACAATTAAAGATGAAGCGTTATCTGCATTGCTTATGCTTGGTTTTTCGAAAAATACTGCTGACAAAACACTGGATAAAATTATCCAGTCGGGAACGGTTATATCAACTGAAGAACTTATAAAGCAGGCACTTAAATTAATGTAGGCTTCACTTGAAATTTTCTCTGGTACATATCATTTTCCTTTCAGTGTTGGCATCATTTTATCCATTAGTTTGGACCATTGCTCCCGCTCCCGTTCATACTTCACCTATGCCCTTTAATCCTCCTGACAGTGGGAATAAAGATACCAGCAAAACGTTGCCCTTTCCATTCAAAGACCAGGGCGTAAATCCAAGTTTAAACGAAGAAGGTTACGAATCGAAAATGTATCTTGATAAACCCAATAATATTAAATCGGACATTGAATACGATTTTCAAAACAACGAATATGAAATAACCGAAAAGATAGGTGATTTGAATTACCGCAACCCACAAACCTTTTCCTTTGATGAATATCAACATTACGATTTTAATCGAGCCATTAAAAGTTATTGGCGGCAGCGTTTCAAATCTGAAAATTTTGAACATCAATCGAATCTTATTCCACAAATAAAAGTACCCAGTCAAGTATTTGAACAAATATTTGGTACTAATATTATAGATATAAAGCCAATGGGCTCGGCAGAACTTATTTTTGGATTAAATATTCAAAAAACAGATAATCCATCGTTGCCTTTGCGTTCACAACGAACTACTACATTTGATTTTCAGGAAAAAATTCAGATGGATGTTACAGGGCAAATTGGCGATAAACTTAAACTTTCGGCAAAATACAATACCGAAGCCTCTTTTGAATTTGAAAATAAAATGAAACTGGCTTACGAAGGCAAAGAAGATGAAATTATTAAAAAAATCGAAGCCGGTGATGTAAGTTTACCGTTGGAAGGTTCACTTATTAATGGCAGTTACAGTTTATTCGGTATAAAAACGGAATTACAGTTTGGAAAACTTACGGTTTCCAATATTTTTTCACAACAGAAAGGAAAATCGCAGGAAATCAATGTGCAAAATGGGGCACAAGTAAGTGAATTTAATGTTATGGCAGACCAGTATGAAGCCAATCGTCATTTTTTTCTTGGCAAATTTTTCTACGATTATTATGATAAGTTTTTGGAAAATCTTCCCATTGTAGGAGGTGGAATCACTATCACACGTATGGAAGTATGGGTAACCAATAAATCGGGTTATACTACGGATACACGAAACGTAGTTGCTCTTACCGATTTGGGTGAAGGCATGGCACCCGATGGAACATCCAATATATACTCTTCCTATGTTTCTCTTACTCCTGGCAATACCAAACCTTATCCTTGCGATACAATTAATACACTTAGTACCATAGAATATCAAATTCCTGAAATTAGAGATATATCCAAAGCATCCAATTTCCTGCAACAAAACGGATATCGGCTGGGCGTGGACTTTGAAAAAATAGAATCTATGCGTATGCTGAATACATCTGAATATTCGT
This sequence comes from uncultured Bacteroidales bacterium, assembly GCA_964431135.1. Lineage (GTDB taxonomy): Bacteria > Bacteroidota > Bacteroidia > Bacteroidales > GWA2-32-17 > Ch61. The sequence goes on along the minus strand of CAYSIN010000049.1, from coordinate 13,057 downwards.
TTAATCCCAATCTTGGATATATTTCTCTTAATTCAGCGTTAAATGCCGATGAAGTATTGGCAGTGGCATATACTTATATGATAAATGGGAAAGTATATCAAGTAGGTGAATTTTCAAATACGGTCGCAGCCCCAAAAACATTGATATTAAAATTGATTAAACCCACTTCGCTTAGTCCCAACAATCCCACATGGCACTTAATGATGAAAAATATTTATTCGATTGGTGCTTATCAAATAAATAATCAGGATTTTCGTCTGGATGTTTGGTTTCAGGATGATAAAACTGGTGCGGCAACACAGCAATTACCTGCTGGACTTATTTCATCACAAGAGTTATTGGAAGTATTAAATCTGGACCATTTAAACAGTAATCTTGATGCTGTTAAAGACGGTCAATTTGACTTTATAGATAAAATAACCATAAATTCATCTAATGGAAGAGTTATTTTTCCTGTACGAGAACCATTTGGAAAATACTTATATAATAAAATTACGGGTGGGAATCCTGTATATGACAATATTGCCAAACAATATATATATACAGAATTGTACGATTCAACACAAAGCAAAGCTCGTCAGGTTGCAGAAAAAAATAAATTCTTTTTGAAAGGTACGTATAAATCGGCATCAGGAAGCGATATTTCGCTCAATGCTATGAACATTCCACAAGGTTCTGTGAAAGTTACCGCTGGCGGACAATTATTAAAGGAAAACGAAGACTACACGGTAGATTATACTCTTGGACGTGTCAAAATTATTAATCAGGGCGTTTTACAATCGGGCATTCCTATTAAAATTTCACTTGAAAGCCAGTCGCTGTTCAATATTCAAAGCAAGACACTACTCGGAATGCACTTAAATTATCGATTTAATAAGGATTTTAATTTAGGTGGAACTATTTTAAATTTGACAGAACGACCATTAACACAAAAAGTAAACATTGGAGATGAACCCATTTCCAATACCATTTGGGGATTGAATGGAAGTTACAGGGCAGATGCTCCCATCTTAACCAAATTGGTAGATAAGTTACCCTTTATAGAAACCAAAGCACCTTCCAATGTGACTGTTTTTGGAGAAATGGCACAGTTAATTCCTGGACACAGCAGGGCTGTTAGTAAATCAGGATTGGCATATATGGACGATTTTGAAGGAAGTCAATCTTCCTATGATTTGCGTTCTTCGGGAGCATGGTATATGGCTTCTATTCCACAAGGGCAGCCCACTCTGTTCCCCGAAGGTTCATGGATGGATACCGTTGCTATTAATTATCATCGCGGACTTTTGGCATGGTACACCATTGACCCTTCCGTGTTTTATCGAAATACGTCAATAACGCCTGATTATATTAAAAATGGACCAGACCAGAAAAATCATTTAACCCGTGAAGTTTATGAAAAGGAATTATGGCCCAATAAACAGGAACCAAGCGGCGTTCCTACCAATATTCCCATTTTGAATCTGGCGTATTATCCTTCCGAAAAAGGAATGTACAATTACAGTTTTAATGTGGATGCTAATGGAAATCTAACAGACCCCGACAAGTCATGGGGCGGCATTATGAGGAAAATTGAAACCAACGATTTTGAAGCAGCCAATTATGAATTTATTGAATTCTGGCTTATGGATCCCTTTGTATATGAAGACAGCACCAATACCGGCGGTTATCTTTATTTTAATTTGGGCGATATTTCGGAAGATGTAGAAAAGGATGGAAGAAAAAGTTTTGAAAACGGATTCCCTACACCGAATATGGCTCAATTGATTGATACCACCAGTTGGGGACGTGTTCCACTAATTCAATCGGTTATCAATGCTTTTGACAACGACCCTACTACACGTCAATATCAGGATATAGGATTGGATGGTTTAAGCGATGTCGATGAAAATACTTTTTATAAAAGATATCTCGACAGCCTTGCTGCTATATACGGAACGCAAAGTGCAGCATATCAAAAAGCCGCCAGAGACCCTTCCAGTGATGACTATCATTATTTTCGCGGTTCAGACTACGATAATCAGCAAATAGGAATATTGGGCAGATACAAATATTATAACGGTATGGAAGGGAATAGTGCTCCTACAAGTTCTTCGCAAGAATATGGAACTGCGGCTACCACATTGCCCAATACCGAAGATATTAATTCTGATAATACATTAAGTGAATCGGAAAATTATTTTCAATACAGGGTTGCCATTAAACGTGAAAATATGCATATAGGCGAAAACTATATTGTAGATGAAATTACAGGACAAAATTCTGAAGGCAGTCAGGTTAAATGGTATCAATTTAAAGTACCTTTAAGTACTCCTACCAATACAGTTGGAAATATTCAGGATTTTAAATCCATTCGATTTATGCGTATGTTCTTAAAAGGATTTAAAAAGAATGTAGTGTTACGTTTTGCTACACTCGATTTGGTTCGCGACGAATGGAGAAAATACAATAACAGTTTACTGGCAGGGGGTCCTTATGAGTCGGATGAACCCAGCGATTGCACATTTGATATCTCTGCAGTTAATATTGAAGAAAATGGAACTAAGCAACCAGTAAACTATGTGCTTCCGCCAGGCGTTGACCGTGTTATAGACCCTACCAATCCTCAAATGCAGCAATTGAACGAACAGGCAATGGTATTAAAAGTGTGCGCATTAAACGATGGCGATGCACGTGCCGTTTATAAAAACATTAATCTGGATGTCAGACAGTATAAAAAACTGCAAATGTTTGTTCATGCTGAAGCCATGGCAGGACAGTCATTAAACAATAATGACCTATTTGTTTTTGTTCGTATAGGAAGCGATTATCAAGATAATTATTATGAATATGAAATACCCTTGAAACTAACTCCTCCCGGAAGTTACGACAACAATAAAACAAATGACAGAAAAATAGTTTGGTCTCCTAACAATATGTTTGATTTTAGTTTCAACCTGTTTCAAAATGCCAAACAATCTAGAAATGATGCTATGCGTTTAGGACATGAAGGCGTTTCCTATACTTCGGTTTACAGTATTTATGATGGTTATAACCGTATATCGGTCGTTGGAAATCCCAATCTCGGCAATATTAAAACCGTGATGATAGGTATTCGAAACCGTTCCAAAAATTTTATAGCAAAAAACACTATTCCAGACGATGGCTTACCTAAATGTGCCGAAGTATGGGTAAATGAACTCCGACTTTCTAACTTTGAAGAAAATGGTGGTTGGGCAGCCAATGTCAGAACCACCGCTCGTCTTGCCGATTTTGGTAATGTAAATGTAAGCGGAAGTGTAAGCACGGTTGGATTTGGTAGTATAGAACAAAAATTGAACGAACGTCAAAAATCAAACGACCATTCTTTTGATATTTCCACTAATTTTGAATTAGGGAAATTATTGCCCGAAAAAGTAAAATTATCGGTGCCCATGTTTTTCGGCTATGGTCAAACTGTTTCCAACCCACAATATAACCCAATGGACCCCGATATTACTCTTAAAACAGCGTTAGATAATGCCGACAAAGCCGACCGTGATTCTATTAAAAAGATGTCTCAAACATTTGTACGCCGAAAAAGTTTGAATTTTACCAATGTCAAAATAAATTCCATGAGCAAAAGCAACAATCCCCTTAATCCATCCAATTTTGCTCTTAGTTATTCCTATAATGACCAATTATCCAGAAACATTAATACGATTTACGACCATACCAAAAGTTATATGGGTTCGTTGACATATAACTTCAGTACAACACCCAAAAACGTAATGCCTTTTCAAAAAGTAAACCTATTTAGAAAACCAGTATTCAAGTTAATTAAAGATTTTAACTTCTATTACATGCCTTCCCAATTTTCATTTATGACCAATATGGACAGGTCGTATAATGAGAATCAATTACGCAATTTGGAAAACCTAACCTACGTACTTCCAGCATCTTATACCAAATCTTTCAATTGGAATAGAGCCTACGATTTACGCTATGATATTACTAAGTCACTGAAATTTGATTTTCATGCCGATAATATTGCACTTATAGATGAACCTGTACTTTATGGGCAACGCGTCGATAAGGATTATGCTATGGCGTATGATTATTGGAAAGATTCTGTAAAAACAGGCATTCTGCATGGAGGACGTACTACCAATTATCAGCACAATTTTAATTTAACCTATAATGTGCCCATTAATAAAATTCCACTCTTCAATTGGATTAACCTGAATGCAAGGTATGGTGGTACTTATAACTGGACGGCATCACCCAAATTGGCATCCTCTACAACAGTGCTTGGAAATACTATAAAGAACAGCAATACCGAACAGTTAAGCACTACCTTAAACATGACGACCCTGTACAATAAAATTCCCGTGCTGAAACGCATCAACGACAAATATTCCAAACAGAAAAAAAATGTAAAGAAAGAAAAAGAACACGTTCAGTTTCCCAAAACAGGAGACCCTGCCTATATAGTAAATTTTAAAGCCAAAGTACCAAAATCTGTCAACCACAAACTTGGAACTCTTGATGTGATAGCAAAACTCACCGACAGTAATGGAAAAGAAGTTAAGGCAAAAACTCAAATTATTAACGAAAATAGAATTTTACTTACCACTGACAGCGATTACAAGGATATTACAATACTTATTACAGGAGAACGTGAAAAAATAGATAATCCTCTAACTATTATTTTGGAAAACACAGCACTCATTTTAATGGGCATAAAAAATATTAATATTTCGTATTCCGAAAATAATGGAACCATACTTCCCGGCTATTTGCCAACTACACAATTTATTGGGATGCGACAGTATCAAAACAGATGGGCTCCGGGATTGGGATTTGTGGCAGGGTTACAAAACGACTCCTTAGGTGATTATGCTGCCAATAAATGGGATTGGATTACCCGAGATTCCGTTTTAAATTCACCTTACCAAATGAATAATACAAAAACACTCAACATTAGAGTAACCATTGAACCCATTAAAAATATGAGAATAGAACTAAATGCCAACCGAACCGAAATGAGTAATTTTACACAATACTATCATTATAATACCGACAGTTCAAAATTTAATGCTTCCCACAAAATGTTTACCGGAAGTTTTACCATGACTTACAATACATGGCGTACTACCTTTGAAAAATTTGGCAGTGAATACTATTCTCAAAGTTTTGAAAATTTTAAAACTTATCGCTATACCATAGCCCAACGATTGGCAAAACAGCGTGCACAAAATTCTATGTCTGTTCAATTACATTATACAGGTGATACACTTTCTTCTACCCATTATCCCGATGGTTATGGACCTACATCGCAGGAAGTTCTTATTCCTGCATTTTTGGCGGCATATTCTGGAAAATCAGCCGACCATATTGCACTAACCTCTTTTCCCGGTATATTGAGCATGAGTCCTAATTGGAGTTTTAATTATACAGGATTAACTTCTATCCGCTTTTTAAAGCGATATTTCCAATCTATTACACTTTCTCATGCTTATCGTTCTTCGTATAGTGTTAATTCTTATACAACCAATCTTGATTATAATGCAATAGATGGATACAGTTGGGTTCGTTATACACTGGGCGATTTTATTCCAAACCGTGAAATAAGTGCCGTGTCTATTAGCGAACAGTTTAGCCCATTAATTGGTGTTGACATTACCATGAAAAACAGTATATTGGCCAAAGTAGAAGTGAAACGCAGTAGAAATTTATCGTTCAGTTTAGCAAATACACAGATTAATGAAATGCAACAAAAAGATTTTACTTTTGGTGCGGGTTACCGATTTAAAGATTTAACCTTTCAAATCAATCAAAAAACATTTAAAAGTGATTTGAATTTACGGGCAAATTTAGCTATTCGCAATGACATCTCGCTCATTCGCAACTTGCAACAATTAAGTTCCAATCAGCAATTGAATCAATTAACCAGTGGAAACAATACGCTGGATATGGAAATAACAGCCGATTATCAACTTGGTGCCAATTTTACTGCCAGCCTTTTTTACAAGAGAAATGTAAGAAAACCAAAGGTATCCTCTACTTATAATACTAAGAACACTAAAATTGGATTTAGTTTGAAGTTTACCTTATCATCATAAAATAAATGATTGGGGCGTAAAACCTTTTCATGTTACAAAAAAAATTAACTTTGCAAAGATTTAGACCATGAAATTATCATTTAATATATATTCCAAAAAAACGTGGTGGGAAATAGGGTTGTTAATCTTTGCTCTGATTATTTCTGTTTCTTCGTTAATCATTACAGGCAATTTAGTATCACGCTTAGAACGGGAAGAACGAAAAAAAATTGAACTGTGGGCAGAAGGTATGCGTGAACTGGTTTCTACAGACAATCCAAATCAGGACATGTTTTTACCATTGATGGTCGTTAAAAATAATGAAACAGTGCCCGTTATTGTAGTAAATCAAAACGACAGTATTATCTTTTTTAGAAACATCGATTCGGTAAAAGCCAAAGACGAGACCTACCTAAAATCTTTGCTGACAGAAATGAGAAAAGGCTATCCGCCCATTGAAATCAAAATTGCGGACGATAAAAAACAATACGTATATTACGAAGATTCCATTTTGTTGTTTAAACTGCACTACTACCCGTATGTTCAATTGGTGTTTTTCTTTATTTTTATTTTAATTGCATATTTAGCATTCAGTTCTCTTCGTCGGTTTGAACAAAATCAGGTCTGGATGGGGATGGCTAAGGAAACGGCTCATCAGTTGGGAACTCCCATTTCTTCGTTAATGGCATGGCTCGAATTGCTGAAGCAAAACCCGCTCAACGATAATACCGTTGTTCCTGAAATTGAAAATGACATTAAGCGATTGGAATTAATTGCCAAACGATTTTCCAAAATTGGAAGTGTTTCTTTACCTGAATCCGTTAATTTGACAGAGGTAGTGCAAAACGTTACGCAATACATGGAACATCGTTCATCATCCAAAATTAAATTTGCACTTCATATCAATGCTACACAGGAAATTATTACACCACTTATCGTTCCCTTGTTTGAATGGGTGATGGAAAATCTATACAAGAATGCCATGGACGCTATGGATGGCAGTGGAAATATTGATGTGGTTATTTTTGAACAAAACAAGTACGTCTATATTGATGTAAAAGATAACGGTAAGGGAATACCAAAATCAAAATTTAAAACCGTATTCAAACCCGGCTATACGACAAAGCAACGAGGTTGGGGGTTGGGATTAAGCCTTACTAAACGAATTGTAGAAGAATATCATCACGGAAAAATTTTTGTTAAATCATCCGAATTGAATCAGGGTACAACCTTTAGAATGGTGCTGCCAAAATAGTTTGTAATTCCAAACAGAAAACCAAAGAATGAAATCAATTTTTCTTGAAAGGGCAAGCGTATGGTTTTATTTATCCTGCAATCAAGTCGTTATTAATTGCTTGAAGTATTAATCAATTTATACACCAATTCTTTTAATAACTCATGAGAATCGGAAATGGAATCAACGCCTTTGGTTTTCATATCGTATTCACGTATAAGATGAATATTCTGTATAATATGTTGAATGGAATAATGTTTTGATGCAATTTTATATTCAGAAATATAATACGGCGGAATGCCTAATTTAGAAGCAATCTCATTATCAGATAAACGTTGAACATCTTTATAAATAAGCATTTTGGTAAAAAAATCAAACAGCAAGACCACACTTTGCTGCACTGGATGTTGACGCGGGTCTGATTCAAAATACAAGGTTATTCGGTTTGCTTGCGTCATATTCTTGGTAGCAATGGCTTTTATCAATTCAAAATTATTAAAATCCTTGCTAACGCCGATAAGTTTTTCAATATGCTCGACGGTTATTTCTTTATGGTTTTCAATAAAAATATCTACTTTATTAATTTCATTCATAATAGCCGACAAATTATTTCCAATAAAATCGGCCATTAAGCGAGCAGCATCCTGTTCAATACTTTTGCCTTTTCGTTTGAATTGCTGAGTAATCCATGCTGGAACTTTGGAATCGGAAATCTTTTTGGAATCAAAAATAACTCCTTTTTTTTCTATGGCTTTATATACTTTTCTATTTTTTTCAAGTTTTTTACCTTTATAACAGAATACGAGAATGGTCGATTCTAAGGGTTCTTGAAGATAACTGAGCAATGGATTGACTTTTTTACCCATTTCACTGGCATCGATATTTTTTATATTTTGTGCTTCTTTAACCATTACAATTTGGTAGTTTGCCATCATGGGATAACGTCGGGCAAGTGTAATAATCGATGCTAAATCCATGTCTTTGCCATAGAGCATGCTAAAATTAAACGATTTTTCGTTGTTGGTTAATACATTTTCTTCGATATAATCGGCAATTACATCAATAAAAAAAGGTTCTTCACCCATTAAAAAATATATAGGCTTATAAATTTTATTTTTTAGTTCTTGCCATATTTCTTCAAAGGAATTTGCCATAACTAATCGTCAAAACGCAAATGTTTAACCGATTTCCCTTCGTTCAGCAGTTCCTTGAGGGCATCGATAGCAATATGTAAATGGTCTTCCACATATTTTTCGGTTACATATTTATCGGAGGCTTCAGTTTTTATTCCCGTTGAAATCATAGGCTGGTCGGAAACAAGAAGAAGTGCCCCCGAAGGAATTTGATTGGCAAACCCTACAATAAAAATAGTTGCCGATTCCATATCCACTGCCATGGCACGGGTTTTTTCAAGATATTTTTTAAAACGGTCATCATATTCCCAAACGCGTTTGTTGGTAGTAAATACAACTCCTGTCCAATAATCTTTTCCATAGTCGCGAATGGTGGACGATACAGCTTGTTGCAATGAAAATGCCGGTAATGCAGGAATTTCGGGAGGAAGATAATCGTTAGAAGTACCCTCGCTTCGAATGGCGGCAATAGGTAAAATTAAATCACCTAATTTGTTTTTCTTTTTTATTCCTCCACATTTACCAATAAACAAAACGGCTTTGGGACGTATAGCACTTAATAAATCCATGATAGTTGCTGCATTGGGGCTTCCCATACCAAAATTGATTATAGTAATTCCGTCGGCACTTGCATTGGGCATGTTTCTATCCATTCCTACAATGGGAACATTATGCCATTGTGCAAAAAGTTCAACATAATGTTGAAAATTGGTTAATAAAATATACGGAGTAAAATCCTGAAGTGTACGTCCTGTATATCGTGGCAACCAGTTTTCAACGATTTCTTCTTTCGTTTTCATTTGCTTTATTTTCTGCAAAAGTACATTAAAATTTTATTCTCTAAAAAAATAAAATCCATTAAAGATGAATGACTTCGCCATAGGCAGTAGCAGCGGCTTCCATAATGGCTTCGCTCATAGTAGGATGTGGATGTATTGATTTAATTAATTGATGAGCAGTAGCGTTCAGATTTTTGGCAACTACCAGTTCGGCAATCATTTCAGTAACATTTAATCCAATACAGTGTGCACCTAACAATGTATCGTCATTGGCGTTAAAAATAAGTTTTACAAATCCTTCACGGTCACCCGCAGCACTTGCTTTTCCTGAGGCACTGTATGGAAATTTACCTGTTTTAATTTCATATCCTTGTGCTTGTGCTTGCTTTTCTGTCAGCCCTACCGAAGCAATTTCAGGTGATGTGTATATGCAACTTGGAATAGTATCGTAATGAAGGAGTGTGGGATTTTTTCCTGCCATATTTTCCACACAGCATATTCCTTCGGCAGATGCAACGTGTGCCAATGCAGGACCATGAACAATATCGCCAATGGCATATATCCCTTTTGTCGATGTTTCATAATAATCATTGACTTTGATTTTTCCCTTTTCTATTTCAATGTTCAATTCTTCCAATCCTATCCCTTCCAAATTGGGTGTGATGCCTATAGCCGACAGCACTATTTCGGTGTCAATGGTTTTAACGCCCTGTTTGGTCTCTACCTTTACATTACAACCGTTATCACTGCTATCTATGGATGTAACATTGCCTTCGGTGATAATTTCAATGCCGGCTTTTTTTAAAGCACGTGCCAACGTTTTGCTGACTTCTTCATCTTCCAGAGGAACAATGTTGGGTAAAAATTCAACCAGCGTAACTTTGGTTCCCATAGTATTATAAAAATATGCCAATTCGCTACCTATGGCACCCGAACCAACCACTACCATTGTTTTTGGTAGATGATTCAGCGTCAGTGCTTCACGATAGCCGATAATATTTTTGCCATTTTGTGTTAACGAAGGCAATTGTCGTGAACGCGCTCCCGTAGCAAGAATTATATGAGGTGCCATATATGTTTCGACCGTTCCATCGTTTTTGGTAACTTCAACCGTTTGATGAGAAACCAATTTCCCAAATCCAGTAATAACTTCTATTTTATTTTTTTTAAATAAAAACTGTATTCCCTTGCTCATTCCATCAGCAATAGCACGACTGCGACGAATTATTTTTTCAAAATCGGGACAGGTATTGTCCACTTTTATCCCGTATTCTTCGGCATGTTTGGTATAGGTATATACTTGTGCACTTTTTAGCAATGCTTTGGTAGGTATGCATCCCCAGTTTAAACATACGCCGCCTGTTTCGGCTTTTTCTACCACAGCCGTTTTCATTCCCAATTGTGATGCCCTGATAGCAGCAACATATCCGCCCGGACCACTTCCAATTACTATTAAATCGTAAGACATCATATTTTATCTCTCTAGTTTATATTATTTAAAAATACTTCTACAAAGCATTGAACCGCCAAATATACATGTTCCCATTCAATAAAAAAAATTAACATAGAACGTTCACAAAAAAACGAGATGAATATGGCAGGTTAAGATGTCATTTATTATTCTTACTTTTGCTTTTCATACATTCACATTCATGTTGCAGGAATTTGAAGGAATAGTAATAAAGCGATTACCTTATAATGATAATCTTTTTATTGCTTACATCTACACGTTGCAGCATGGCTTGTTGCCTTTTACCATAAAAAAAAGTAACCTTTCCAAAAGTAATGTGTCGGCATACCTTATTCCATTGGGACTTGTGAATGGGAGCATGCATTATAAACCTACGAGTTCCTTTCATGCTTTACGAAACATATCAACCGAACATTATTTATTTTCCATCCGTGAGAATTTTGACAAACGAAGCATTGCACAATTTTTTGCCGATTTTTTATATGTCATCATCAAGTATCCTCATCCCGACAAGCAACTATATGAATTTGTGAAAGAATTTATTTTTTTGCTGGAAACGGCATCACCTGTTCAAATTGCTAATATTCACCTGTTTGCATTGGTAAAATTGACCACCATTTTGGGTTTTGAACCCGACCATAATTATTCTCCTCAACATATATATTTTGACAGCCAACAGGGGCGTTTTGTGTCGTTGAAGCAAAAACCGTATCAGTTTGATTGGGAGATATCGCAATTATGGCATTTTTTTCTCAATTCCACGTTACAGAATTTCCACACGTTACCTGTTTCGCGTGAACTTAAAAATCAATTTATTGAATCCATCTTGCAGTTTTATTCTTATCATCTGGGTATTTCTATAAAATTATCTTCGCTGGATGTGTTGACTGCCGTTTATGAGCAGTAACGAATGAGTTCATACAATTTTTTTGCCTGTGCTTCATTCGAAAAAGTGGATAATTTTTGTTTTCGTTCTTCTAGTTGAGTTTCGTCAAATGAACGGTGCATAAATGTTTCGATGGAAGTGATTATTTCTTCGGAAGTATTTGACAAACAGCATAGCGATTCCAGCCCTGTTTTATAAACAGTGGGTGAGTTGCAAATACAAAAACGACCTTTATATAAGGCATGCAATAATTTTAATTTTAATCCCTGCGGTTCAAACGAATGAATTACATTGATGTGAGCATTGGCTACCAGCGTTTGCATGGTTATTTCATCGGGATTGCTTATAAGTTTAACATTAGAAAGATTATTCAATTGATGTTGAAGGGCTGATGCCGGATTTTTGCCGGCAATTATAAATGGATAGGAACAGTATGGAATAACTTCTTTTGCCAAAAACGAAACACTCTGAACATTTTCACTCACCGACAGGTCGCCATGAATTAGAATATATTTCCCCGTACCGGCATGTATGGAAACATCATTAAAAGGATGAAACGGAGTGATGCAAACAGTATTTGCATGATACTGCTTGAAATAATCGGTGTCTGAAGGTGAAATTGCCGCAATGGCTCTGGCTTTAGATAACACAGGTTCATAATGAACAAGTTTTTTGGCTTCCATGTTAAAGTAGGCTTTTTTGAACACATTGGTTTCTGTGTTTGCCAGCCCGCTGTAGTATTTATGTTCTATATTATGTGTACGAACTATGGCTGGCACATTCATCCTATCAACATATAACGGATAAGTACAGTGTAATCCTTCGAGCAAGACAGGAAATGGATATTTGTTCAATTGTTGTAATAATTTTTTACTGTTTCGGGAATTGACAATATAAGGCAACGCCGATAAGTGCTTATAAAAATTTGTATTTCGTTTATAATAATAAACCTGTGTACAGTATTTAGAAAGTTCATCATTCAAAGGGCGTCCATAAGTATAACAATGTAAGTGGATATTAACCCCTAACTCATGTAAGGCTTTAATTTTATAAAAAACATCCATCACGCCACCGTAGTCGGGTGGATATGGAACATTGAACGATACTATCTGTATCTCCATTATAAAATATTAAAATGCAAAAATACGTGAAAAAAAGTTAACCCCCGTAATTCATCTCACCAAATAAATAAAAGATAAAAAAACGTATGGTTGTTTTTTGTTGTAATAACTTGTAGCGGGGGTAGGGTTCGAACCTACGACCTTCGGGTTATGAGCCCGACGAGCTACCACTGCTCCACCCCGCAATATGGGCACAAAAATACAACACTTCTTTTAAACAAACAAATTTTTTTATCAATTTCTGTTATTTAGTCGCTTCTTAAAAAGTACTCTTATAATGTCGTTTTTATATGAAAACTTTTTAAAAAATAATTTGGTGGAATGAAAAAAAAAGTTATACCTTTGTGTGTGTAAATTTATATACGGAATTA
>CAYSIN010000048.1:0-21493 GCA_964431135.1 uncultured Bacteroidales bacterium | reverse complement strand
AAATTAATTTACAAATCCGCGACATTTTAGGTTGCCCCAAATCAGGAGTTCTGAGTTTTGTTAGTTGGTTTTGGTTTATGCCAACAGACTAACTGTATTAAAAAAAATCGAAGCGTATGGTATTAATAAACCTGTTAGCAAGACGGTATAATACTTTTAACAAATTTGATTACTTCTGAAAAAATAAACAAAAACCGCATTGTAAAAGAAAACTATTTCATAACAGGCTTCAAAGTAAACATAATATACACCCAATAACTGAAACAGTTTTTATTTCCACCAGAAAGTACTTCGAGCGTATGTTTTGCCAACATGCATGCATACCCTATTTCAAGCGTTGCTTCTTTCGAAATAGCGTATTGTCCTGTTAAATCTATTTCAGAGCCAAGATTTTTACTAAATGTTACGTTATCCTTAACATATTTATTCTGTAACATCAACCAATGATAATCCAGCCATAACGTCGTTTTTTTGGAGCAAGCATATTCAAGTTTCACATAAAGATTTTGCAATCCGGCATTTCCTGTATTTTTAACAAGCGAAGTAAAATAATCCAGATTGCCATGTATGCCATGATTGGTACCATAAAGCGGGTCAAACGCATGAACAGTTTTATTGTCAGGGTCGGAAGCATTGTTACCCGAAGCATAAAAAATGCCTGCATTTATTCTAAATTTTTTTGTAACGGTATCGGTAATATTGGCACCTGCATAATATGCTGCAACCGCAGAACCTGTATTGTTTTTACCACTTTGATAAAAGCCTCTACCATGCAAAGAAAACGTGTGTACAGGTATATCCAATCCACCTCCATAAGTAAATCGCATGTAAACCGTAGATTTGGTTCCTGCTTTTTGAAAACCATCATTGATAAATGCCAGATTGGTATTAATATTTCCAAATTTTTTACCCAACCAAACCATATTTAAAAGTTTATAATTTTTATCGAGCAAACTATAATCGTTTCCAAAAAGCAAATCCGAAGAATTGTTGTAGGCAGAGACCAACTCTATCCTTGTTTTATTGCAAGAATAAGAGAGTTTTAAAGCATCGTGCACTTGTCCGTTCTGGTTCCAGTTGTTATTACTCATCAGTACCTTGTCATCAAAAATCAATTCCTGCCGTCCAAGTTTCAACCATAAACTGTCATATAATTTATACGATAGCCATGCTTCATAAACAGCCATAGCAGGAACATCTTCCTTTGGAATCTGGTCACCCCATAAGCGAACATCCTGTAATGAAAAACGCACTTTATATTTATCGGATTTATATCCAACATTTATTCGTGTACGTTGACTGACAAGTATGGCAGGGTCTTTTCTGAGCGAATCGTCTGCCAATGCCTTGTATCCACGACGTAACTCGCCACGTGGTCTAAATTCACCGGTAAGCGAAAATTGTGCATATAGTTGAAATGCACCCAACGTCGTCATCATTAATAATAAAACTTTTTTCATAGCAAATATTAATTAAATGCACCTTTAATATATTCTTTGGTTATTTCTTCTTTGGGATGATTAAAAAAATCTTCGGTTGGCTGACATTCCACCACTTCACCCAAATACATAAAAACTATATAATCTGCCAGACGGCGTGCTTGTCTTAAAATATGCGTTACCAGAATAATGGTATAATGTTGTTTCAGTTCGACAAACTTTTTTTCAATAGCCTGACTCGAAATTGGGTCAAGTGCAGAAGTTGGTTCATCGGCAAGAATAATTTCGGGGTCAACAGCAAGCCCGCGAGCAAGGCATAAACGTTGTTGCTGACCTATGCTCAATTTAGCAGCAGGTTCATGCAATCGGTCTTTCACTTCATCCCACAAATTAACCTGTCTGAGATGATATTCTACCCGTTGGGCTATATTTTTTTTATTACCGCAACCGGATATACGCAATCCATAAGCCACATTATTAAAAATAGACATCGGAAGCGGATAAGGACGCTGTGCCAGCAATCCCATCTTCTTTCGTATTGCTGTAACATCCTGTGTTGACTGAAGAATATTTTCACCATCAAGAATAATTTCGCCTTTTACTACCACATCTTCATACAAATCGGTTAATCGGTTCAGGCTTTTCAACAATGTAGTTTTTCCGCATCCCGAAGGTCCCAAAATAACGGTAATTTTATTTTCAGGTATCTGCACCGATAAATTTTTTAATATTTGTTGTTTACCAATCATTAATTGCAGATTCTTAATATCTATTTTTGTATTCATATCAGAATTTAATTTGATGCTGTTTAAAATGGGATGATATATAGCGAGACAACAGGCTGATAAATAAAATAATGACGGTTAAAATAAGAGCCGAAGCATAGGCTCTGCTTCTAACTTCTTCAATCGGTGAACTGAGTTGGAAAAAAATTGCCAGTGGCAGCGTTGCGGCTTGTTGCGATAACGAAGTGGGTATATGGTCTGTATATCCGGTAGTAAGTAATACGGAAGCCGCATCGCCTATGGCTCTGCCAAAGGAAAGCAAAATGGCTGTAATAAGTCCCGGCATAGTTTGACGGATAAAAATTTTAAACGCCGTTTCGGAACGTGTAGAACCCAACGACATGGATGCTTCATATAAACCTTCGGGAACCGTTTTCAATACTTCATCCAATGCACGGATTATAATAGGTAAAATAAACAAACTAACAGTGATAATTCCTGCCAGTAAAGATGTTTTTATTCCAAACATTACCATAACAGTGAAGCCAAAAGCACCATAAACAATGGAAGGAATACCCCACAATACATCCAGAAAAAAACGAATGCCACTTACGAAGCGTTTATGTTTTTTTAAATGAACATTCATCATAAGTGCTACGGGAATACCAATAATCACAGCGAGCAACGTTGCTCCAAAAGATAAATAAAGCGAACCCGTAATGGCATTTAATACACCCCCTTCCTTGCCATAATAAAAACCTCCTTTGGGAGTTTGGGTAATCATGGACCATGAAAGTGACGGTAAACCCTTATATATAATACTGACTAAGATAAGCAAAAATACTCCTATTATCAATATTAATGAAATATACATTAATGCTTTAAATATTTTTTCTTCTATTTGTTTGCTTTTCATTTTATTGATATTTTTCAACCTGTATAATAATTATTCTCGATAGAAAACTAAACAACAGTACAATAATTAATAAAATCAATGCAGCCAACATTAAAGCAGAATCATACATTGGAATAGATTGCATCTCTCCGTAATTATTGGCAATAAGTGCAGGCAATGGATAGCCTGGTTCAAAAATGGATAAAGGTATTTTAACCACATTTCCTACCACCATTAATACGGCTATTGTTTCTCCAAAAGCACGAGCAACACCCAAACCTGTGGCTGATACAATACCTGGAAAAGTTTTTTTTAATACAACGTGCTTTATGGTATCCCATTGTGTAGCACCAACCGAAAGTGATGCTTCTTTGAGTTCTTCGGGAACGGTTTTAAAAATTTCCAACATCATATTCAGCATAAAGGGAACAATCATAACAGAAAGCACCAGTGCTCCCGCCAGTATAGTATAGCCTGAGGTCTGAACATTGATAATGGGAGCAAGAATATTAGAAATAAAAGGCACAACCATTAAAATTCCCCATACTCCATAAATAACTGACGGTAAACCAGCCAAAATATCAATCAACGAATTCATCATCATCAATATTTTTTTACTGGCATATTGTGTAAGATAGATGGCAGATAAAATGCAGACTGGCGTTGCAATGAATACGGATAAACCTGTTACCCACAGCGAACTGACAATAAAAGGTAAAAAACCAAATTTACCTTGCATTGGCTTCCATTCCGACTGAAATATAAGGCTGAAAAAAGACTGCTCTTGAAGTATGGGAAGAGATTTGATATATAAACAGAGTGCAAGTAAAATTGGCATTACTAAAAGAATAGCCAATGAAATATACATCCAAAAATAGACCGATTTATCCAGCAGTTTTCTATTCATTACGATTCAATTTTTCTAATTGCTCGTGTATATTTTCATCGGTAAGTTTTACATAACCGCCTTCGTTTATATATTTTTGTCCTTCGGTTAATATCCATTGATAAAAGGCATAAATAACAGGATTGGAAGGTTTTCCCTTAGTAACCAAGTACAATTCACGGGCAGGTGGTGAAGGATAACGACCTGTACGAATGGCATTCTCGACTGAATCGAGATTTTGATAAAAATTTTCTGATGCATCAAGTATTCCATTATTGTTTAAATCAATGGGAATAACAGCCATATTTGGATAAGGTTTCCGACTTTTAACATCATACGCATAAATAACATTGTTATATCCCAATCCATTGATGTCTTTTTTTACAGCATCGGCAACGCCTGGGTCTCCATAAACACCTATGCCTGATAAATCCTCTTGTTTTTTGCCAAAATACTTTGCCCACATTTCTCCAGCACCACACGCATCGGCACGAGTATATATATTTATGACCGATTGAATATTGCTATTATACAATTTACCCCATGTTATTAGTTGATTTTTAGTAAACAATTCTTCCAATTGCGACTTGCGAATACCTTTTTTATTGATTTCTTCCATAACAGGGTTTGCAGTATTAATTACCGGCAAAACAGCATCTTTTGCTACTGCAATATACCATGCACCTTGTTGTATTTCTTCTTGTTTGACTTCTCTCGATACCATGGCAATATCAACCATACCTTTTAAAACATCGGTCATCCCCTTACCTGCCCCACCTGCCGAAATATCAATCTTTACATCGGGATGTTCTTTTTGAAATACTTCTGCCCATGTTACTACCATGGGGTAAAGTGCAAAAGCACCACTAATACTGATGTTTCCTTTCAACGTTGTGCTGTCAGTATTTTGCTTTTGTGTTGTAGGATTAGTACAGGATGTTTCACACAGCAATATGACACTCACTAACAACAATACATTTAATTGAATTAATACCTTATTCATATTTCATCTTTTTTTTATAGCGACAAAGATAATAAATATTATTTTACAAAATCTATATATTATATAGATTTTTAGAAGTAATAAAATATTTACAACCATACCTCATGAAAAGTTCCTAATAATAACTACTTTTGAAAAAAAATTTTTATGCGAAAATATTTCTTAATAACAGTGTTTATTGGCATTTGCAATTCTTTTTTGTATAGTCAGAAATTGGAAACCTATTTTGAAAAAAGTAATTTTTTACGAACACCACGTTATGATTCAACTGTTATTTATGCAAAATCATTAACCCAACAAGCATCATTTATTGTTTATCAATCTATCGGAAAAAGTCATGAAGGTCGCGATATACCATTGCTAATAGCAGCAAAAGGAAAGGAATTTACACCCGAACAAGCAAAAAAATCGGGGAAAAACATTGTATTAATTCAAGCCTGTATTCATGCAGGCGAACCCGATGGCAAAGATGCTGGACTTATGCTTTTCCGAGATTTTATTTTAAAACCTGAATGCAACAAATTGCTTGAAAATAACATTGTTCTGTTTATTCCCATTCTAAATGTAGATGGACATGAACGCTTTAGTGCTTACAATCGAATAAATCAAAATGGTCCCATCGAAATGGGTTGGCGAACCAATGCTCAAAATCTGAATTTGAACAGAGATTATTTAAAAGCACAATCGCCGGAAATTAAGGCATGGCTTAATTTGTTTTATACATGGGAACCCGATTTCTTTATAGATTGCCATGTTACCGATGGTGCCGATTATCAATATCCCATCACGTATATGATGGAAACTTTTGGAAGTATGAACGATTCCATTACCCACTGGCAAAAAGATATGTTTTTACCCTCGCTCACACAACAAATGCAAAAAGCAGGATTTCCAATAATAGGTTATATAACTTTTAGAAAATGGACAGATTTTGAAAGCGGACTGGAAGCAGGAATTACTCCACCCATGTTATCGCACGGTTTGACCTCTCTGGTTGATTGTCCCGGCTTACTTATAGAAAGCCACATGTTGAAAGATTATAAAACACGCGTATTTGGTACATATGAAATGCTAAAAAATACATTGTTACTATTATCATCTCAAAAAAACACCTTTAATCGTATTCGAAAATATTCATTGCAATCGCTTATAATTCCAAATAAATATACGGTAGCATATCGAACATCAACCAGCGACAGCGTAATGCTCGATTTTTTGGGTTACAAATATACGGTTGAAAAAAGTGATTTAACCGGTGGCAAATGGTTTAAATATTCAAAAATACCTAAAACATATCAATTGCCTTTATTTAACAAACCTGTTCCAGATAAAACAGTCAATGTTCCTAACTATTATGTTGTTCCCATAGGTTGGGCTGATGTGTTTATTCCTTTGCTCCATTTGCATAGAATAAAATATTTTACTCTCAAATCAGATTCAATGATTTCTGTATCGTTTTATCGTTTTACGGATGTAAAATTATCGCCTGTTTCTTATGAAAGTTGTCAGAGAGTTGTTTCGTTCAGTATAGATACTTTTTCAATGAAAACGCCTTTTCTTAAAGGCTCATTACTAATTCCGTTAAACCAGCCTCATTATAAAATATTAATTCATCTGATTGAACCCGAATCGCCAGCATCGTTGTTTTCCTTTGGTTATTTTAATTCTATCTTTGAACAGAAAGAGTATGGCGAATCGTATGTTCTTGAAGTATTGGCTCGCGAAATGCTCAAAAATCCTGATATTAAAAAGCAATATGAACAAGCAATTGAAAAAAATCCTACCATGAAAAATAATACATGGGAAATATTGAACTGGTTTTATCAACATTCTGCTTATGCTGACCCCTGTTTAAATGTTTATCCTATTGGAAAAATACTAAAATAAGCGTCATATTGTCATTAATAATTTAAAAATTAATGCCATATTGGCTGTTTTTAATAAAAACAGTGCATTGGAATGAAGTTTGAATATACAGTAGCAAGTTTAACCAAAAAAAATAGGAGGACCAAATTATGTTACAGTTAAGAAATTCTTCAGTTCCAAGTATGATGGATGAATTTTTCAACAACGATTTTTTCGACAATTTCGTTGGCTTTTCAAAAGTAAAAAGTACCGTTCCAACGGTAAATGTCATCGAAGAAAAGGATAAATACCGTTTGGAAATGTCTGCCCCCGGCTTCGAAAAAGACCAGTTTAAAATTGATGTGAATGATGATGTATTAACCATCAGTGCAGAAATGAAGGAAGAAAATGAAGAGAAGAACAAAAAGTTTTTACGTCGTGAATTTAGTTATAGCAGTTTTTCCCGTTCATTCATTCTTCCCGATTCGGTAAATGCCGAAAAAATTAAGGCTGAACACAAAAAGGGAATGTTACATGTCATACTCCCTAAAAAAGAACAAGACAAAGAGAAAAAGCCTTACACTATTAAGATTGAATAATCATCCAGCAAACAATTAAAAAAGGCTGCCTGTAGGCAGCCTTTTTTAATTATATGACAAACCATTATTAATAGTATTTACGTTTTACAAACCAGATATCCTGCAAATTCAATCCAATAGAGAACTGAAAAAATTGTTCCCTTATTAAATTATCAGATGTTGTTCCACGTGTTCCATAAGAAAAAGTCAGATTTATCATGGGAGGCAATTTATAACGGATAGTGGTTCCTTCTCCTTTGTTCGCTTTTGTAATAGGTAACCCAATTCCCAATGTCAGTCCCATTTCATTGATGTTGGTATTGTTGATTTGTAAATATGTTTGATTATAATACGCACCCAACCGATAATTCATCATTTTATAATAAGTATAATATTGCTGTGGACTTGGAATAATTTGAATACCAGTACCAATAAATAATGTATTTCTTAATTGTTCGTTTACATTGAAAATAGAAGATGAAGACCACTGTTGGGTTCTAACATCGGCTGCCCATGAAAATTTATCGTTAATCGTCAAGGCTAAACCAAATCCGAGCGATAATGGTGTTATAATATTTCCTTTTTTATCGATGGAGTTTTGAAGAGTATCTTCTGTAACACTTCCTAAAATATTCAAATATTTTCTAACAAGGGTAGTTTCTTTAGCACGTAGTTTATTTTCATTGTCCAGCGTAAATCCAATAGTTATATCAGTATGATGCACTTTTTCGTCTTCGGTGATACGTTTTTTTTGAAAATGATACTGCAATCCATAACGAAAACTAACATCGCTTACAATAATACGTTGTGTTTTATATAAATCAAAAACATACGTTTCATCGGGAAAAGTAACCGTAGCATTTTTATCAATGGAACCAAAAATATACGACGATTTTAATCCCAACGATAATGTGTGTGTATAAATTATTTTTGTTTTATCGACAGTATTCGATTTTGAAATATTCAGAATTTTAAAACCATTGCCTATAAACACCTCGCTTAAGCCACCATCGCCCTTATATAAACTTGTAGTAGATAGTGTATCTATTTGTCCATAGCAAGTAATAGTGTAACCCACGTTGCTAATGGGATTTAATCCAACAGTAGTTCCCCACCCTTTCATAATGGGAAAACCAAAAGCCAAAAAACTGATATCTGTATTGGTAGCAATATTTGAAGCAACGCTGTTCTTCATGTAATGAGTTCTACCCATAAGTGCTACATCGGCAATAAAAGTAAGCGTATCAATGGCAGTATTGGATGCAGGATTAAGTTCATTAACATAGCGATTGGAGTGTAGAGCAATTCCAGTATATCCCATTGAAATACCCGGTTGATAAGAAGAATACGTTAAATCGCCTATACCGAATTTGGAATAGGGTGATAGTGAAAAAGACTGTGCCTTGATGCCTATCGCTATAGTTATCCATAAAATAAATAATCCGCTCTTTTTATAAAACATTATATTTTAATATATTAATTAATCCTATTAACGTTAATTCTTCCTTTGCAAAGATGTGCTTTTTTAACTTTTTTACCAAATAATAACTGTCACCTCCCGAAATTATTGTTTTACCTAATGGAAATTGTTTTTCAAACTGTGCTATATAATTTTCAATTTCAAATACAACGCCCTGAACAATCCCTGTATGAATGCAATCGTTGGTGTTGTTGGCAGGAAAAACAACATTGTTATGGGTCAATTGGAGCAGAGGCAAGTTATCTGTAAACTGATGAAGTGCTTTATATCGTATTTGCAACCCGAGTGAAATGCTTCCACCCATATATTCATTTTTATTATTGATAATATCATACGTAATGGCTGTTCCTGCACCAATTATTAAACAAGATGTGTTGGGAAATAAGGAAGATGCACCAACAACTCCAGCAATTCTATCCGACCCCAACGTCTCTGGTGTTTGATATAAATTTTTTAATGGAACAGGAGTACGATAGTCAAAAAATATTTGCCCACGATTTTTTTTTAATTTAATAAAATCATAGATTTGATTGGCGCGATTGGAAACAGTGCCACATATAATATAGGTATCCACTAACGGAATATTTTTTAACTGCGCTATTAACGAATCTTCGTTTTCGGCAGTAAAATAATTGGTTTGAACATCATCGGTAAGCAATGCCTTATATCGGGTATTTCCTATATCTATGGCTAAAAAATTCATAGTTTAAGAATGAAATTTTAATGTTTGAATTTATGTTAGAAAAAATGCGTAATTTCATGCTTTGAAAATTGGGCTAAAATTACCAATAAAATTTATGATTCGCACACCAAAAAAAATAGTTATTGTTGAAGATGATGTCATGTTACAAACGGTATATTCCATGTTTGTAACGGATATGGGACATTCTTTGTTGGGAGCATTTTCAACAGCCGATGAAGCCCTTCGCTTATGCGAAACGACAAAACCGAATGTTGTTTTACTTGACATTAACCTTGAAAAAGGCATGGACGGAATTACTTCGGCTCATAAATTTTATCTGGAATACAATATACCGATTATTTTTATTTCAAGTTTTACAGACGACGAAACTGTTTCGCAGGCAATCAGTCAGGCTGCGTATGGCTATTTGGTTAAGCCTGTGGATAAAGTTATGATGGGAATAACCATTGATTTAGTTTGCTGGCGGCATGAATTTGAACAACAACGTAAAATAAGCGAACAACTCATAGAATACATGCAAAATGCTGTAATTACTATTTCGCTGGCAGGTAAGGTTCTTTTCCATAACAAGGCATCGTATCAGATTTTTGGACTTGATGAAAATACCGATGAACCCAATTTTTGTATATGGATTCAAAAAAGTGATGAATATGTGCAGGAAGAAATTATTGAAGTTGTTTTAAAATCGGGATACTATATTAATACTTATGAGATAAACGATAACGAACAAAAAAAATACATACAGATAAGTTTTTCATTACTATTTGATGAAATAAATGAAGTATATGCCATTGCTGCCTTTGCCAACGATATTACTCAACTTATGGAGTTTTCGTTGGGATTTCAAAAAATAGGCTCTGTATATACTGCTCTGCTCAATGGAATGAATCAAATGGTTTTGGTTTTTGATAAAGAGAATCAGTTAATTCAATTCAACCCATTGGCATCACATTTTTTTGAAAAGAAACTGCAACGTTTACTCATGGAGCATCAATCCATACACGACGTACTTTATTTTTTACAAAAGAATGAAATACTTTCACTACAAAAAAATGTATTTAGCGGAGTATATCACAATACGGAACGTTCCTTTGAAAACAATCACGAACAAATATTTTTGCAACTGAACTGGATACCGGTAACCCTGAACGACCGTGTTGAAAATTTATTAATTACCATAACCGATGTAACCTCTCTAAGACAACTGGAAAATGATTTTGAAGAACAAAAAACAGAACTGAAACCTATTTTTGATAGCAGTATTCAACGCTTTTATTTGGTTGACTTACAACTCAATATTATTGCCTTTAATAAATCAGCACGAGAGGTTATTTATAAAGAGTTTGACCGTCCTTTGAAAAAAGGTGACAGTGCCATGAACCTCGTTCCACAAGAAGATAGACGCAAACAATTTATGGAGCAGTTTGAACTGGCAAAACAGGGACACAGTGTTTTTTACAAAGAATCGTATCCCTTAAAAAATGAAATACACTGGAACGAGACCCATCTTGACCCTGTAATTAATGACCGCGGCGAAATATTTAGAATATTAATATGGACACTCGATATTACCGACCGTGAAAGAAGCCTTGCCGAACTGAAAGAAAGCGAAGAACGATATGCACTGGTTGCCAAAGGTGGCAACGATGGCATTTTTGACTGGGATATGATTCATCATACCGTATATCTTTCACCTCGCTGGAAATCATTGCTCGGTTATGAAGATTATGAAATTAAAAACGAATTTGGAACAAGAGATAGTTTAATTCATCCCGACGATATTGAAAAAGCAACCAATACACTCAACGATTATCTGGAAGGTAAAATACCCGTTTACGAAAACGAATTTCGTTTGCGTCATAAAAAAGGAGACTACATTTGGGTTATAGAACGCGGAGAACTGCTAAGAAATGAACAAGGTGAAAAAATCAGATTAGCCGGTTCTATTACCGATATAACACGATTAAAAAACACCGAACAACGATTGCTCAATCTTAATAAAACACTCCTCGAAGAGCGAAAAATGTTTATGCAAGGAAGTGTTGTTATTACCCGTATAAAAGCCGATGAATCTAAAAAATTTGTATATATTTCTGAAAATGTTAAAGATGTTCTTGGCTATGCCGTTGAAGATTTTACATTAGGACGCATTTCGTATGATGAACTGTTACATCCCGATGATATCCAACTTCATATCGACGAGCGTAACAAAGCCATTGAAATACACAACCATCAAATACCTTTTTCTCCATACAGAATGAAAAAAAGCAATGGTGATTATATATGGGTACAGGATTTTTCCATTATCATTGAAAACCCTGAAGACCAGTCAAAAGAAATACTCGGTTATTTTATCGATATTACCGAACAAAAACGTTACGAAGAAAATATTAAGGAAGCCAACAAACGATATTATACTCTTTTTGAAGAAGCCAGCGATGCCATTATGCTAATTGACGAAATACGCATTATTGACAGTAATCGACATGCCGAACAATTGTTTGGTTACTCACACGAAGAACTGCTTTCTATGGATATCGTTATGCTTTCACCAGAAACACAACCCAATCAGGAGAACAGTATGGAACGATTCTCACAAAAATTACAAAAATCTATTACCGATGAAACCAAAGCCTTTTACTGGCAATTCAAAAATAAAGATAATACCCTTATTGATACAGAAATAGGCTTAAGCCCCGTCATTATTAATAATAAACGTTTGTTTTTTCAAGCAATCATTCGAGATATTTCTCTACGCAAAAAACTTGAACGCTCCTTAAAAGAAAGCGAACATAGAAATAAAGCACTGCTCGAGGCTATTCCCGATTTGCTGTTTATTGTGGATAACAACGAAAAGTACGTCTTTTTTAAACCCGACCGAGAACGTAAGTTTGATGTACCGCATGAAACAGTTATTGGGAAAAAATTATCCGATTTCTTTTCAGGCGAAGTTTACGATAAATTCAGTACTTCCATTAAAAAAGCCAAAGAAACCAATTCGGTTATTTTTATTGAATATGACTTGCTTTCACCCTTAGGCTTGCGTCATTATGAAGCCCGTATCGCTCCCCTTGAAGATGACCAGGTTTTACAAGTCGTTCGTGACCTTGGACCTGCCAATTAATTCCTGTTTAAAACCCCAAAAAACGAATAGGAAGGATTGATTGAAACACGTCTATTTCTGCCTAACCGATAATACCGACTTGCTAACAAGTTCATGAAAACAAAACGCTTCGCTTTTGTTTTAAAACGGTTAGTCTGTCGGTATTAACCAAAGCAAATCTATAATGTTGAAAGATATCTAACTAATTACAAAATATTTTACAATAACTTTCTCCCTTATTTCACTCCATCAATACCACTTGAACAACTTAATACCTGCGATAAAAAATACCACGCCAGTGATGGAAAGAATAAGGCTATGCCCAGCAGTTGCTGCAAAACCTGCTCCTTCAATAAAAATACTACGAATATCGTCTGCCATCACAGTAAGAGGGAATTTTTGAATGATTGGGATGCTCCAATCGGGGAAATTGTGATAACTGAAAAATATGCCCGATAAAATCATGGCAGGCATAACCACCACATTTATCAGTGCATTGCCAATTTCAGTCTTGGCAGTACGACACGAAACAAAAATGGCTAAACCGGAGAATGCAATATTGCCTGCCATAAAGGTTGTAAACAGGGCTAGTATATTTCCCTGAATGCGAATATCAAAGGCATAATAGGCAAACCAAAAAAGCAAGGCTGCTTCAATTAAATTCATCGCCACACGCACTGTAATAATGGAAATAAGAAAATAAGATTTTTTCATGGGTGTAGAAACCATACGTCGCATCAATTTTTTAGACCTTCTTTCGATGAGGGTATATCCTATCCCCCACATACAAGACGTCATAATGCCCATGGCTATCAGACCGGGAATTAGAAAATCAATATAACGCGTTCCAGTCATGTTCAACGATTGAATGTTTTCATCGTTTTCTTCGGTAATATATTGCGGTGATGAAAAAATCTGATTCAGTTTGGTATAAGTCAATTGTGCATCCGAATTTCCAGGGTCAAAGTAATAGGATACAATGTTATTTTTTTCAGTCATAACCACATAAAATCTACCACGTTTTAATGCCACCACTGCGTCATTCCAGTTTGTTTCCTGAAAAAGAAACGTTGTATTGCCCAGTTTTTTATTTTTAATAGTATAAGAAAAATAGGTAACGCCGTCGTTAGGGTGATATTCCTTTGTGGTCATAGTGCGAATAAAGTTATCAATAACGGGAAACGTGTCGATAGTACTTTTTATAATGCCAACCTTTCTTATAACATCGTGTTTAGTACTGAATGCTGCTCCCAGCCCCAACGACATGAACATCGGAAAAATCAATCCCCAAAACAGCACGCCGGGTTCGCGAATAATTTCACAAAAATCACTTATAATGAGTTGACGCAATTGTCGCAGTTTAAAAATATTATTCATGCAAATGTTTCCCCGTTAATTCTGTAAATAAATCGTCGAGTGATTTTCTTCTACATTCAAGATTTTTTAATCGAAGTTCATTTTTATCAAGAAGGTTTAAAAATATTTTTAAATCTTCTCCAGCCTTTTTCAATCGAAATGTTCCTTTTTGAGTTAAGGTATCCCATTGTATTTGCTGAAATGAATGTCCCAATGTTAGTTCACTATGATTTCCTTCGAGTGTAAATTCAACTGTTTTACCTTCGTTTTCGTCGTCGAGTAATTGTGCAACGGTACCTTCTTTCAAAATATATCCTTTGTTCATAATAATTACATAATCGCTCAACTGTTCGGCTTCTTCCATGTAATGTGTAGTCAGGAGTAAAGATGTATGCGACTGTTTTTTCAAATCGTTGAGTATTTGCCAAATTTCGCGACGTGCATTGGGGTCAAGTCCTGTAGTTGGCTCATCGAGAATAAGCAAGCGTGGATGATTTAACAATGCAATGCCAAGTGCCAATCGCTGCCGTTGACCACCAGAAAGATTTACTACATAAGATTTCTTTTTTTCTTCCAATCGTGTAAGTTGCATCACTTCTATGGCACGTTCTTTTTTTTCATCATAAAAACTGGCAAACAAACATAATGTTTCGAGCACCGTCAATTTATCAATAAAATAGGTTTCTTGCAGCGAAAGCCCTATAATACGATGCAATTCGTCTTCATGACCTTTCCATTTTTTCCCATCAATAAAAATTTCTCCCTTGTCAGGCTTTTGAATACCTTCAATCATTTCGACCATAGTCGTTTTCCCTGCACCGTTTGGACCCAATAACGATACAAACTGTCCATCTGCAATATTCAAATTAATACCGTTTACCGCATGAACCGACTTAAACGATTTGTACACATCTCTCACCTCTATAATCATATAGAATGAATGATTTTTTAGATTGAATTTATTTTACAAAGGTATGAGTTAATTTTATAGGTTAAACCATGTTTAAGCAAAAATCTATCATTAACTTTGTACCAAAAATAATGGAACAAAAATTAAAACAATATATAGAAAAATTTTTGTGGGATACCTTTCAAATAAAGGCAGGCGAAGAACTTCAACTTCAAAAAACACGTAAGGAATTTAAAGGCGATTATACGGTAAATGTATTTCCTTGGGTAAAACAAATTCGTAAGACTCCCGATGAAATTGCACGCCAAATCGGCGAATATTTAAAAAATAATTCAGGCATGGTAGATAATTATGAAGTGGTAAAAGGCTTTTTAAATATCTCTCTTTCCAATAAAGTTTTTCTGGATGCCTTGACAGGTACAAATTCAAATAGTGAAAATAAAACACACCCAAAGATAGTCATAGAATTCAGTTCACCCAATACCAATAAGCCACTTCATCTGGGACATGTACGAAATAATTTAATCGGCGAAAGTTTATCAAGAATACTTAGTGCCGCTAGCAACGATGTTGTAAAAGTAAATCTGGTTAACGATAGAGGTATTCATATTTGCAAATCGATGCTTGCATGGCAAAAATGGGGTAATGGTGCAACACCCGAAACAACAGGCAAAAAAGGTGACAAACTGGTAGGTGAATTTTATGTATTGTTTGATAAGGCGTATAAAAAAGAAGTAACTGATTTAATTGAAAAGGGCATACCCAAAGAGGAAGCAGAAAAAAAATCTCTGTTATTACAGGAAGCACAGGAATTGTTGCGTAAATGGGAACAAGGCGATGAAGAAACAAGAACCCTTTGGCATACTATGAATCAATGGGTATATAAGGGTTTTGATGAGACCTATCAACAACTTGGCATTTCATTCAATCAAACAAATTATGAATCGGAAACTTATTCCGTTGGTAAAAAATATATAATGGAAGGTTTGGAAAAAGGTATTTTTTATAGTAAGGGCGATGGTTCTGTTTGGGTTGATTTAACTGCTGATGGGTTGGATGAAAAATTACTGCTGCGTTCGGATGGGACATCGGTATATATAACGCAAGATATTGGTACTGCTGTGATAAGATACGAAACATACAAACCCGATAAAATGCTTTATGTAGTTGGTAACGAACAGAATTACCACTTTCAAGTATTAAAACGTATATTAAAAAAACTTGGATTTACATGGGCAGACCAAATAGAACATGTTTCGTATGGCATGGTCGAATTGCCCGAAGGGAAAATGAAATCACGCGAAGGTACAGTGGTTGATGCAGATGATTTAATAGACGAACTCAACAACGAGGCATATAAACTGTCCATGACTCTTGGAAAATTGAAAGACGAAGCACCTGAAAAAATTTCATCCGCCACTCACACTATTGCCATGGCTGCACTTAAATATTTTATTTTGAAAGTGGACCCTGAAAAAAATATGCTGTTTAATCCAGCAGAATCTGTCGATTTTGATGGCAACACTGGTCCATTCATTCTATATACATATTCTCGCATACAATCATTATTTCGCAAAGCAATGGATAATAATATAACCATTGATATAACTCATTATAAAGGGAATCCTGTTATTTCCGAAAAGGAACGAAGAATAATGAAATACATTATAGAATGGGAACAGGTTATGCTTGAATCGGCATCGTCATACAGTCCAGCATTTATGGCTAATTATGTATATGCTGTAACCAAAGAATACAATCAATATTATCAGCAAGTACCCATTCTTAAAGAAGTGGATAAAGATACGCGTGATTTCAGATTGTTTTTATCTCATCGTTTATCGGGGATAATTAAAAATACATTGACATTATTGGGGATAGAAACGTTGGAAAAAATGTAATTTTGTTTATTTCTTTTTTTGTACCTTTGAAAAAAAAAGTTATGAAAAAAGGTTCAATTATTTTATTAGTAGCAATAAGTTTTATTGCATGTAAAAAGGATTCTAAAGTGGATGATATCATAAATCCTACGGCTTCCTTTACATGCAAAATTAATGGCACTTCATGGTCGGCTATAACAAGAATTACAAAACGACAGGGTAATAACTTCATTATTACTGGTACAGGCTCTTTGGGAAATGATGTACTGAACATTACTACTTTTGGTATTACGGCAAAGACATATACGTTAGACCCTATAAATGCTACCACCGAATTTTCTGCTACCTTTACTACCGATACCAATACTTCCGACAGCCTTTATCAGGCAGTTAACGGTACAGTAACCTTAACTTCAGTAGATACCGTAAACAAAAAAATAAGTGGTACATTTAGTTTTCGTTCGTGTAAAATAATAAATCCCTTGCTTTTAAAAGAAGTTACCAATGGCAGTTTCAGTAATCTCAATTATACCGAATAAAAAAACGGCTTTTTTTATGAATGTATTATTTCTGCTTCAGCATTTCTTTTAATTCTTTAATCTCTTTTTCAAGTTCATCTATTTTTTTCTGTTGTGCTTTCATGCCTTCTACCAACAAAGCGGCGATAGGAGCATACTGCATACCATAATTATCTCCATTTTTAGTTACAACTTCTGGCAGTACTTTTTCAACATCCTGAGCAATAAATCCAATTTGTGATTTATCTCCCCACGATTTATTTATCCAATTAAAGTTAACACCGTTTAACTGCATAATTTTTTCTAAGGGTTTTTCTATAGGATGTATGTTTGTTTTGAATTTTC
Organism: uncultured Bacteroidales bacterium; assembly: GCA_964431135.1. Taxonomy (GTDB): domain Bacteria; phylum Bacteroidota; class Bacteroidia; order Bacteroidales; family GWA2-32-17; genus Ch61. The sequence goes on along the minus strand of CAYSIN010000048.1, from coordinate 3,827 downwards.
TATCACTGACATTTGTCCATGCAGTCGTACCTCCGGCTGAACCGTTAACGAAAAATTGTAATGATAACGCATTATGTGAACTGTCTCCGTTTATAACCAACTGATTAGTAGAAAAGTCGCCGAATAATAACGGATTAGAACCATTTTTTACAATAAATTTATTGTTTAAATGATCATTGGCATAAGAAGATAAAGAATTTCCTATAAAAAGATTATTACCACCAATAATGTTTCTACCACAATCATTGCCTATATAAATATTATCATTTCCAGTAGCGTTGGCACCTGCATAACACCAATGACAGTGCTTAAAGATAAGTTCCCATCCTGACAAGCATTACAACCCAAGATAGTTGAACTTGATGAATTGGTAGAATTTTGGCATGCTCCTGACCCTATAATTGTATTTCCCTGCAATGTTGTAAGAGATTTCCCTGCATTGGTACCGATTATCACATTACCAGCGTGGTACCAAAGCGAGGGAACCGAATCATATCCAAGGCTGGTATATGCCGCATTATTACCTATGTATATATTATCATAGCCTTTTATATTATTATATCCGGCTTTATTACCTATAAATATATTGTACGGTGCGTCGCAATTGTAACCGGCATAATTCCCTAATAAAATATTATCATTCAGATAATTATAACCCATAAATCCTGTTTGGTAACCGATACAAATATTTGAACCTCCACTATATAATCTTCTACCTGCCTGATACCCAAATAATAAATTGTACATACCACTGGAGATATTGTCGCCCGCATTGTGTCCAATGGAATAATTGTTAGGTGTTAAATGAATATAACTGGTGGCTGTGCTTCCACTAATATCTCTTATACCAAAACCAGCAGAGGGATTTTCTGTATAAATACGAGTGCTATCAGGTGAGATGCGTAAATAATGGGTATTACTTGCCTTTTGCTGGGCTTTGGGATTAACGGCAAACGAACCTTTATTGGCTTTGAAACCACTGGCATCCACAAATACCTGCACGCTGTCCTGATAAACAACGAACACCGGTAATCCATCTTTATCTTTAACTTCGAATAATACATTGGACGTATCGCCCTGAACGCTGAGTTTTCCGGTAGGTGCAGTCATGCCAATACCTACACGACCTGTATTATTATTGTAAATATTGGCTCCTGTTTGTGTCCAAACCGAGTTTAACGTATTTCCTGAATAATTAAGCCCGTTTCCTGCACTGATTAAATTTGAAGGTTGCGTAGGCGACCAGTTTGAACCATCATATTGTAAAACCTGATTTGTAGTGGGAGCAGTAGAATTAACAGGTTTCCCTTGAATTCCTGTAACTGTTAAAGCCGTGGTTCCTGAAACATCTCCTGTGTGTGCATTGTGGGAAAAAGTAGTACCTGTGAGTGTAAGCCCTGTGCCTGCGGTATAGGTTTGCACATTTCCCGCATTTTCAGAATACAGTGCATACGGAACACTTAGCAGTTGCGTTGTTCCCATATTCACAAAATTGCTGCCACCATTTACGTCCAACTCTACTTTGAAAAAATGCGGTGCATTGCCCCATGTTATGGCCGAAAATGTTCCCTGCAATACAGTCCCATTGCCTATTGCCAATACAACCAATCCCAAATTGTTGGTGGTGGCAGTTTGTGTTTCAGCATACACTACATTGCCCGAAGCACTGTTTTCGATGATGCTGAATTTAAAAGATACCGATTGATTTTGCATAATGTTTCCCTGTGCATCACGCACTACTGCCTGATACGAAAAACTTTGCGGTGATTGTGTTTGACCAAAACAGATAACAGTTGAAAGTTGAAAGTTGAAAGTTAAAAGTAGTACTAACACTACTTTGCCAAATGACTGTTTACTTTTTTTCATAAAATATAATTTTAATAAGTTTTTTAATGCAAAATTACATAAAATTTTATATAATTTAGCGAATGAATTTATTTTTTATTTTCTTTTTGATTTTTAATTAATAATTTTTTGAGTTCTTGCAGTTCTTTATTAATGTTTTCATTTTCTTTTTTCAGTTCATTAATCATTAATTGCTGATTATCATTGATAATTTGCTGATTATCATTGATAGTTTGCTGTTTATCAATAGTAGATTGTTGTTCTTGTATAGATTTAACCATTGGCATAATAAAATCTACATATCGCAATGAATATACTTCCTTGTTGTTTTGTGGAACATCAATTCCAGGAAATTCAAATCCGCTTTCTTTGGCAGCCTTTTCTACATCCTGTGCAAGGAATCCGATAAAACGCTGGCTTTTAATTTGGCTGTGCTCCATATTTTTTAATAGACTATCGGGTGTGCCCCAAATTTTATGTAAAATAGTCGGGTCTTCATTATAAGTTACAGGTTTTAATTTCATTATAAAATCCAACCCTTTTACATCGTCTTTCACATTAAATTTCATGCGTGCATCGGAATACGCTGTGATAGATGAAACTTGAGCTCGTATTTGAGATACGGCTGTGTTGCCAAGTAAAACCTGATTATCCGCAGTACATTGTCCATTAAATATTCCAGCACCAAGCATGGTAACATTAGTTCGTGCAACTGTTAAATCAGAAGCAGCACCAACAAAAGTGCATTGAATAAAATCTATATTGCTTGCACCTTTACCGGCATTATCGCCTATAGCAACATTGTCATGTCCCGCCTTATTATTGTAAAGTGCATAATTACCACTTGCCACATTACTATTACCGGTAGTATTTTGGTAAAGTGATTGAAAACCAACTGCAATGTTTCCAATACCGTTAGTGGTATAAAGTGCTTGAGTTCCAATAGCGATATTGTTACCCCCTGTAGTATTTGAAAAAAGCGCTTGATATCCAATAGCGGTATTGTAACCCCCCGAAGTATTTTTATTAAGTGCAGAGGTTCCTAACGCTGAATTATAATTTCCATCACTATTGAAACGTAAAGCGTCTCTACCTATAGCAGTATTATTAGCACCTGTAGTATTATTCCCGAGTGTATAGAACCCACATGCTGAATTACCCTCACCACTTGTATTGTCTTGAAGACTAAATGCCCCATAGGCAGTATTTCCATTTCCGCTGTTTGAATATAAAGAATATGAACCTGTAGCGGTATTGCTTTGACCGTTAACATTCGAGTAAAGCGCCTTATTTCCGGTGGCAGTATTAAAAGTGCCTCCTGTATTGGAGTATAGTGCCTGATAACCATTGGCAACGTTTTTTTCACCGGTCGTATTTGAATATCCTGCCTGATATCCCACAAATGAATTTGTAATACCAGATGTATTATTCTTTCCTGCCTCATACCCTAAAAACACATTGTAATCGGCATTATTGGCATAACCAGCGTTATAACCAAGAAAAACATTATATTTTCCGGATACATTGCTAAACCCGCTTTGATTGCCAATAACAATATTTTTATATCCAGTAGTATTGTTAAATCCCGCACTATCTCCAATAAATACATTGCTATACCCCGATAGGTTATTATAACCTGCTCTATAGCCAATAAAATAATTCTTATACCCGGTAGTATTATGAAATCCATTTTGATAACCAATAAAAGAATTATAATTACCCGAAGTAATATTTATTCCTGCTTGATGTCCAATAAAATAATTATTGGGTGTCATTTGCATATAACTGGTAGCAGTGCTTCCACTAATATCTCTCACACCAAAACCAGCAGTGGGATTTTCGGTATAAATGCGAGCACTATCAGGGGTTACTCGCAGATAGTGGGTTGAAATTGCCTTTTGCTGGGCTTTGGGATTAACGGCAAAACAACCTTTATTGGCTTTGAAACCACTGGCATCCACAAATACCTGCACGCTGTCCTG
>CAYSIN010000047.1:0-21775 GCA_964431135.1 uncultured Bacteroidales bacterium | reverse complement strand
TTCTTTGTCAGTTCTTCGTATTTCATAAGCAATCATGTTAATCCTATAATCCGGTAAATCATGGTCCAGACAGTTTTACCACTTTCTCACTCCTTACCATATTATTTCCCAGTACTCTGATGGTATAAACGCCCTGTGGCAGTTGTGAGACATCAAGCACTGTTTCGGGTTCGGAAGTGATTACTTTTTGTACAGGTTTGCCATGCATGTCGTAGAGTGTAACGGTATATTCGCCAATAATTTCGTTGCTTGCGTGTAAGTATATAGTTGTAGTTGCTGGGTTCGGATAAATAAAAATAGATTCATTATTTGAATTATTATCATCAATACCGGTTGCCGGCGAATACCATCTTGCTATATTATTATAGGGTAGGGTAAAAGCCCCTCCCACATAAAGCGTGTCTTTATACACTTTTAATGCAAAAGTTGTACTATTCAAACCCTGTACCCAATGCCAGGTAGAACCGTTCCAGTATGCAATAATGGTATCACTTAATGAACCATGTGAAGATTGACTACCTACATACAAATTACGATGATACATTTCCATCACTGATACTCCATTTGTAATTGGATTGCCAACCGATGACCACGTAGTATCATTCCATTTAGCAACATATTTTACGGACTGATAAGCAAATGCATTCCCAACTAAGGTAAAGGGACCGCCAACATATAACACATTTGCAACAGTATCAACAACCATCGTAACCACAACATTATCAAAACCTGCACAGCCCACAGAATCCCATGCCGTTCCATTCCAACGAGCTATATTATAAGTTGTTTTTCCTCCTGCATACGTAAAATCACCTCCAACATATAATTGCCCATTATAAACGGCCATACAATAAATTAAGCAAAACCCTCCTGTAATTCCTCCACTCACATTTGACCAGTTGCTCCCATTCCATTTAGCAATACGGTTAACGTTAACCCCTCCTATTTTAGTGATATTTCCGGCTACATACAAATTGTTGTTAAATACAGCCATAGTTTGTATCTGCCCCTGGTCGTTATTAGTACTACCTGCACTCAGCCATTCTGAACCATTCCATCGGGCTATATGATACGTATTCGGAAGACTATCCATATACCAAAAATTACCACCAGCATATAATTCATTATTATAAATAGAATAACTATTCGGAACTCCATTAGTCGGTCCTGAACCAACAGAATCCCATTTAACACCATCCCAAACAGCAACAGAGTTTATTGGCTTTAATCCAAACGTATCTCCACCGCTTGTAACAACTAATTTATTTTGATATTCTCCAAAAGCATAAACAAAATTATTTGTTCCACCACCAACATCGCTCCATGTTTGGGAAAAAGTGTTTAAAGTTAACAGTGAAAAGTTAAAAGTAAGGAAAAGATATAAGGTATAAGGTATAAGGCGAAAGAAGCGCCTAAAGTTAAAAGTCTGAAAGTTCATAAAGTTAAAAGTTTTATTTGTTTAATATCATTTTCTTATGCCTTATAATTCTGCCATCATCAATATTTAACGTGTAAAAATACATGCCATTTCCAAAACCTGCAAGAGAAATTTCAAGTTTATTGCTTCCTTCCGTTAATGAATAGGATTTAATTGGCTTTCCATCTATATTGCTTATGGTAAGTATGCCGTTACTACCTTCAGGAATAAAATAGGGTATGGAAGTGGTATTTTTAAATGGATTGGGAATGTTGTTGCCAAGAAATTCTATTTCACTTTTTTTTTCTTCATTTATGCCAGTAGCAGGAGAATACCACCTTGCAATATTATTATAGGGTAAGGTAAAAGCCCCTCCCACATAAAGTGTATCTTTATATTCTTTTAATGCAAAAGTTGTACTATTTAAACCCTGCACCCAATTCCAGGTAGAACCGTTCCAGTATGCAATAATGGTATCACTTAATGAACCATGTGAAGATTGACTACCTACATACAAATTACGATGATACATTTCCATCACTGATACTCCATTTGTAATTGGATTGCCAACCGATGACCACGTAGTATCATTCCATTTAGCAACATATTTTACGGACTGATAAGCAAATGCATTCCCAACTAAGGTAAAGGGACCGCCAACATATAACACATTTGCAACAGTATCAACAACCATCGTAACCACAACATTATCAAAACCTGCACAGCCCACAGAATCCCATGCCGTTCCATTCCAACGAGCTATATTATAAGTTGTTTTTCCTCCTGCATACGTAAAATCACCTCCAACATATAATTGCCCATTATAAACGGCCATACAATAAATTAAGCCAAAACCGCCTGTTATTCCTCCACTCACATTTGACCAGTTGCTCCCATTCCATTTGGCTATCCTGTTTACACCCACTCCACCTATTTGTGTTATATTTCCAGCGGCGTATAGTTGATTATTAAATACCGCAAGGGCTTTTATAGTTCCATTATCACTATTTGTACTTCCTGCGCTTAACCAGTTTGAACCGTTCCAGCGAGCTATATGATAAGTATTTGTTACTCCATTTGCATATAAAAAATCACCCCCTGCATATAGTTCATTATTAGAAACAGCAAAACTATAGGGAGTTCCATATAAACCAGAGCCAACAGTGTCCCAGTTTACCCCATTCCAACGAGCTATACTTTGTGAGTAAAAATTATTTACAGTATCAAACCATCCACCAGAATATAACTCATTATTATACAACCCAAAAGAATATACTGTATTATTTACACCTGTTCCAACCGTACTCCATGTTTGAGAAAAAGAGTTGAAAGATAAAAGTAAAAAGATAAAAGTAAAAAGGATAATAATAATAAATTTGTAAAAATGTTGAAAATTCTTTTTCATCTTTAATTATATTTATATGCAAAGGTAATAAATAAGTCTGAACCATGATTTACTTGATTTAAAGATTATTTGGATGATATTTTTTATTATATAGTCGTTTAAATTCTAAACTTTTTGCACCAAAGTTAATTAAAAGCCCTATTTCTAAATTATATGCTTCCAAGTAATTCATGGCTTGTGCAAGATGTACATCTTCAAGTTTTATTTGGGCTTTTAGTTCTGTCATAATAATGTTTTCTATTAGAAAGTCAACACGTCTTGTACCTACTTCAATTTCTTCATAATAGATTTTCATTTCAAGTTCTCTCTTATGCTCTATTCCCGCTTTTTCCAGTTCTATTGCTAAACAACGTTGATAAATGACTTCCTGAAATCCATTTCCTAATGTAGAATGAACTTTCATTGCACAACCTATAATCTTCTTTGTCAGTTCTTCGTATTTCATAAGCAATCATGTTAATCCTATAATCCGTTAAATCATGGTCCAGACAGTTTTACCACCCGCTCACTCCTTACCATATTATTTCCCAGTACTCTGATGGTATAAATGCCCTGCGGCAGTTGTGAGACATCAAGCACTGTTTCAGGTTCGGAGGTGATTACTTTTTGTACAGGTTTGCCATGCATGTCGTAGAGTGTAACGGTATATTCGCCGCTAAGTACACCCCGTATGCGAACATGAACTTCATTAGTAACAGGATTGGGGTAGATTTCTATTTTGTATTTGTAAAATGCTTCGGAAGCAAAACTCTGATGGCAGTTTTTTACGTATGTTTGAATGGTGTCGCTTTGTTGCCAGCCCCACGGGTCTTTTATTTTTATTATGATTTGTTGTATGCCGCTGTCATGCGGTATATAGGGCATTAAGGTATCAATCCATAAGGGCAAGGTGTAGGGATAATAAACGCTATCTAACGCCAATGTGTTGTTTGCATAAATAAAATACGGGGCACTGCGACCTTTGAATGTAACGGGTATCCATACCGTATCGTTTTTGCAGATGGTATCGGGTACCTGGGTTACATTGATAACCAAAGCCGTGTCGTTGCAACTTTGCAAGCCATCGCAACCAAGGCTGTCGGTTTTTACAAGCCAGGATTGCTGAATTGGAGTTAATGTATTATCCACCACATAACCGCCAAATAGGTAACCACCATCAGAGGTAGAGGTAATAACTATAGGATTTATATTATTAAATATACCACCATTATGTACGTAATCTCTGGAAAATCTAACTTTGTAATTTTTATCCAACTTTGTTATCATACTTCTTATCCATATTACTTCAAAAGTATTTGTATTGTATGCTGATTTTCCACCTAAAATAGCGAAAGAGGAATCATTGCCAAAAATAACTTGTCTATTCCCCATCGAAAACAGCGTGTCCCCTGAAACGCTTGCATCTCTAAAAAAAAACTCTTTTTCAACACCTAAATTTTCATTTAGAATCAGAAGCCAAGGTTTGCCCATTAAAATACCATTTGACGTTTTTTGATAACAATAAAAATGTCCAACCATAATTTTATTATTAGGTAATGGTAAAGCATACTTAAATTCTTCATCATATAAGTTTGGATTTCCATAATTCTGGCTGGCTATTTCATTTCCCTGCAAATCTGTTTTTACTACCCATCCATCTGTTCGGTCATAAGGGTCGTTAGGTGGAGCATAACAACGGGTTGCACCAAACAGGTAGTAATAATTGCCCATTTGAAGTCCCGAAATAAGCCAACTATCATCATTATTTAATCCCAATACTTTTCTGTTCTTTAGTATTCCGTTTGAATCGGCAATCAAAAATAATCCTTTTCCATAATTTAAAGGCATATTTGCACTATCTTTAGTATGCATTCCTATGAACACATAATTCCCATTACTATTTTTTAAAGAATTATAGACATGTAAACAACCATTGCAATAGGTAGAATCGACTAATAAAATTTTTCTATTTAAAGTATCAAACTTACTTGAATACCTTATCATATATACTTTATTTACCGTCGCTACATCGTTTTGAATGGTTCCACCCGCATAATAGTTTCCTTCTATTGATTTATGCAATGCATTCGATGCCATATCAAATCCTGAGGAATAGGGTATGTATGGATAGCTTTTTATCCATTTTGTATTTGTTGATGAATCTATAAAAACTATTGAGTTGTCGTACCAGCAACCTAATACATAACCACTGTCTGTTAGAAAAATTGTGTTTATAAAATTGTTATTCCCACATATAAATGTTTTATTTAATCGCTCTTGCTGGGAAAAGACTTTTATTCCCAGCAAGAGTATTAATATCAGCAGAGTGATTTTGCTTCTCATTATTTATTCTATTATCAATAATTTTGCACAATGAATTTCTTCTCCTTTTCGAAGAGCAATATAGTAATTTCCTTTGAGTTTAATGCTCAAAATAAATACTATAAGAAAGAATTTTTTCATAGCATTATGTTTTATTAAAACTTTGTTAAAAATTAAATAATTTTAACAAAGATATAACTTTTTTTTCATTCTGCCAAATTTCAAAAAATCACTTTCCACATTTATTTTGCTCTTATCGGAGCGGGGAAACTCTTTTTTTATTCATAGAGTGATGATGGATAAAGAGGACATAGGGGACGGGGTAGGGTTACATCCTCGTTATAAACGAGAACGAGGTAGCGAAGCGTATTGTTTTAATGAACCTGTTTTATAGCGGATGACACCTGATAAAAAATGATTGTACAAATAAGATTAAAACTGTATTTCCCTAACAATGGCTTCTTTGCCACGTTTGAAATTTACTTTCGTTTTATCACCTTTTTTATAATGACTTAAAATTTTCATATAGGCAGTAATATCCGAAACAGTAGCATCTCCTATTTGAATAATAATATCTCCAGCCTGTAAACCTGCATTGGAAGCAGGTCTGCCATCCATCACCGATTCTATTTTCATACCTTTGCCATCGTAAGAATGGTCAGGAATTACTCCCAATGTTACTTTAAGCGATGTCCTTCTTATAGACGAAGCGGATTGATTTAGTTTTGTAAAAGATAATTTTGACATGGTATCGGTTTGTTCAATTAATTTTTCAGCAAAGGCAATAATGTTTGCTTCACCGGGAAAATTTATCTTGTATGCTTCATCGGAAGGGTGATGATAATCGGCATGAATACCGGTAAAAAAGAAAAGTACAGGAATATTTTTTACATAAAATGACAGTTGGTCGGAGCCTTCCAGTCCTGATTTTGTTTTTGCTAACTTTAAATTGGCATGAGGAATAGATTCTATCAGCGTATCCCAAATTGGTGATGTTCCTGTACCCATAATATTCAATCCAATTTTCGATGTATCGTATCTTCCAATCATATCAAAATTCAGCATATAGTTTATAAGAGACATATCAAAAACCTGACTGTTGGTAAAATAAATAGACCCTATCGTTCCTTCTTCTTCAGCAGAAAAATGTAAAAATAGATAATTGTAATGTTTGCTCACCGCACTGTTTAAATATCTTGAAAGTTCCATTACTGCCACTGTTCCGCTGGCATTATCATCGGCACCATTGTATATACTGTCGGTTGTGTTTACCCGAAGCGAATACTCATTTCTAACACCTAAATGGTCATAATGTGCTCCCAATACAATAGTATAAGGTGCATGATTATCTATAAAGGCTCCAATATTATAGGCTGTTTTGGTGGGACAAACCATGTTCACTTTTATTTCTGCCATATACGAATATTGGTCTTTTATGGATGGTACATTATTTTCATTGATGTATATAACCGGAATACAGCATGGAGATATGTATCTGTTTAGTACGGCAGAAGGACGTAGCATGGTATCAGAACAAATAAATATAATACCGCTGGCATCCTTGCTTATGGCTGTATCTATTCTTTGCTGAAGAGTTGTTTTTTCTATTATGGTTGAATCATTTTCCAGTGTTGATGGAAGCGAACAGTCTATAATAAATATTTTGCCGGATAAATTTTTCAACCCATTATAATCGTTATACTTTTTTTCTGGAAGTACTATGCCATAACCAACATTGACTGTTTTACCCTTAACACTTCCATTGGAAGAATAGGACAACGGATAAAAATCGTATTTAAGTTTTAATGTTTGATGTTGAATGATGACCATATTGCTGTCGCCATAAGTTGGTGCAGAAATAAAAGTAAAGGGTTGTATGTATGAATTATTATTAAAGGCAGGTTTTATACCCAATGATTTGTAATGATGAACAATATAATCACGAGCGGCTATTTCATATTTAGTGCCGGCTTCACGTCCCCGCATGGAATCGGACGACAATACATACATGTCTTTTTTGATGCGTTCTTCAATGCCGGTTCCGATTTGAAGCGTAGTAATATTTTGTGCAAATGTATTCCCCAAGAGGAATATTAACCAAACCATCGCAAGAATATATTTCATATTTTGTAATTTTTTTTCGGACACAAAGTTACATTTAATATCAAACCGATAATACAGAATAAAATGAATTTTGTCTCGTCAGCAATGACGAGATGCCGATAGACTAACCGTTTTAAAACAAAAGTGAAGCGAATTGTTTTAATGAACTTGTTAGCAAGTCGGTATAACTTTTGACGAGATGAATGTTGTTTAAAATTTATACTGTATTTTTGCCAAAATATTACAAAGAAAATGCGTATGAGAGCAAAATTATTTATAATGCTAACCAGTATGAGTTTATTTTTTGTTTCCTGTTCTTCCAATCAAAAACAATCGTCAGAACAGCAGCAACAGAATATAACCGAACGGCAAACACAAAATGAAATGAAAGAAGGGTTAAATAATTCTGAAATAGAAATGGAGCGTGATACAACACCCTCTAAAAATCAGTAATTTTTACCAGTTCGACCTGATACATAATTATGCTGCGTGGCGGAATACATTTTTCATCACCCAATAAACCATAAGCAAGGTTGGGTGGTAAGATAAAAATGGCTTTATCGCCTTCACGAAGCATGCGAATACCTATTTCCAATCCTGTTTCTACACCCCCTTCGCCAATTTTAAAACTTTTTATTCCTGACGAATCGCTTGAGTAGCAGAATTTACCATCGAGCAACGAAACGCTATATTTTATATTTGCAATTTTTCCTGTATGTGCAGAATCTCCCTTGCCTGTATGTTTTATTAAATACCATAATCCTGCTGGAGAAACAGACAAATGCATTTGATGGCGATTGCAAAAAGAAACAATGCGTATAGAATCCTGGTCCACCAAAATTTTATTAACTTTAACCAACGGTTCCTTATACGACAAAACTTCTTCATCACTTTTAGGCTTTGGACGCTCATGCCCACAACCCAAAACAATGGTAGCAGCGAGTAATAATATAGTAATTCTATAGGTCATTCCGTTTCAAAATATCTTTATATAAAGGAAGCATTTTTTCAAATTTCTCAATAGTTTGAGACAACGAAAGCGATTTTTCATCGCCACCGGCAGCGTTTTTATGTCCACCACCCGAAAAATGTGTGGACATCATTTCGTTTACGGGAATATTTCCAATCGAACGAAAGGATATTTTTATAAAATCTTTCTTTTCCAAAAACAAGGCAGCCATATTTATCCCTTTTATACTTAACGGATAATTGACCAATCCTTCGGTATCGCCGTTACGAAAATCAAATTCTTTTAATTCGTCTCGAGTAAGATAGATATAACCAGTAGCATAAGTTGGTAGTATTTTCATTTTCTTATAAATAGCATATCCTATCAGATGCATACGTTGTTCGGTATAACTGTTGAATACCTGTTGATGAATTTTTTCATTGTTCAAACCGTACTTCAACAATTCAGACGACAGAGCATACGTTATAGCTCTTGATGCGTTGACAGTAAACGAAAGCGTATCGGTCAATATACCTGTAAACAGACATTCGGCAGTGTTGTAATCCATGTACTTTGTCCATTTGCATTTTTTTATGAGCAATGTAACCAATTCTGCGGTAGAACTGACTTCAACATCAGAAATAATGATATCAAAAAATTTTTCAGGGTAGGGATGATGGTCTATTAAAATTTTGGTTGCCCTGCAAGAAGTTAATGTTGATTCGAGTATGCCAACACGTCGTTTTTCATTGAAATCAAGGCAAAAAACTAAGTCTGCTTCTTCAAATGCTTTATCAATATTTGCTTTGTGCTGAGTATAAAGAAGTATCTTATTATAATCGGGCATCCATTTAAAAAAATAAGGTGCATCGTTGGGAAAGACGGCTGTTACTTTTTTATCCATATTATTTAACAGATGCCACAAACCCAATACGCTTCCAACGGCATCGCCATCAGGATTTTCGTGACCAACAATTACAATATGCTTTGCTTTTTCAACCGATTCGATGCATGGTTTAGTTTTATAATTCACGGCAAAATATAGAGTTAAAATTTTTTTTGTAAAGATGCAATTTGTTTTTTATTTTTGAAAATAATTTTGATGTAAAAATGGCAGGTAATATTACTTTTACAATGATTAAGCCATGTGCAGTTAAAAATGGGCATATTGGCGATATATTAAGCATGATTAATCATGCAGGTTTTAAAATAGTCGCTATGCAAATGACGAAATTAACGGAAGAAAAAGCATCCCAATTTTATGAAGTTCATAAGGGAAAACCCTTTTTTAAAGGATTTGTAGCATTTATGTCATCAGGACCTATTGTAGCAATAATTTTACAAAAAGAGAATGCTGTAGAAGATTACCGAAAACTGATAGGTGCTACAGACCCTGCCAATGCTGCTCCCGGCACTGTTCGCAAATTATATGGACTATCTATGCAAGAAAATTCGGTTCATGGTTCCGATTCGGATGAAACGGCTCAATGGGAATCGGCATTTTTCTTTGGCGAAATAGACCGTTTTTTTTATTAACTAACTAAGAAAGGTTTTTTATGTTACTCTCCATGACAGGATTTGGACACGTTTTATTCGTCTGTCAAAATAAACAAATTTCTATCGATATTAAATGTTTAAATAGTAAAACACTCGATTTATCTATTCGAATACCCAGTTTATATAAGGAAATGGAATATGAAATTAGAGATTATATTTCAAAAAACTTGTTACGTGGAAAAGTGGATTTTACTATAAATGTTGAATATCAAACCTTGCAGTTTGAATCTGCTTTCAACAAAAATGCTTTTATGGAATACTATACACTTTTATCTTCGCTCAAAAATGAAATAAATTTGCCAAACTATGAGCCAGACTGGTTTTCAACTATATTGCGTTTGCCAGAAGTTATGAATACTACCCAAACACTTTTATCTAGTGAAGAAAAAGATGCCATCATGAATAATCTTGTAATAGCAGTGATGCAGGTTATGGATTTTCGAAAAAGGGAAGGTACAGTATTGGAAAACGAATTGTTGAATCATGTAAAAAATATTGATTCAAAAATAAGTGATATAGAGGTTTTTGAAAAAAAACGATTGGAAATGTTACGTCTGCGACTGCAAAAGGATATGGAAGAATATGCTCAAAACCTGACAGTGGACAAAAATCGCTTTGAGCAGGAATTGATTTATTATCTTGAAAAATTAGATATCACCGAAGAAAAAGTTAGACTTCATCAGCACTGTCAATATTTTACGGATACATGTCATATCAACGAAAATACTGGGCGTAAACTTTCGTTTATTGCACAGGAAATGGGCAGGGAAATAAATACACTTGGCTCAAAAGCACAAGATGCTTCCATTCAGAAAATAGTTGTTGAAATGAAAGATGAACTCGAAAAAATAAAAGAGCAGGTACTTAATATTTTATAGTCCACAAAATAGACAAGACAGAAGAATAATTTAAAAATTCAAATATCAAATTTCTAATATCAAATTTCTAATTTATGTGTGATGATATAAGGCAAAAAGTAATAATTGTTTCTGCGCCATCCGGTGCAGGTAAGACAACATTGATAAAACATTTGCTTGCAACCTTTCCACAGTTGGAATTTAGCGTGTCTGCATGCAGTCGTCCTAAACGTGAAAATGAAGTGGATGGCAAGGATTATTATTTTATGGATGTAGCAGCGTTTAAGCAAAAAATAAACGAAAATGCCTTTATTGAATGGGAAGAAGTGTATCCAAACCATTTTTATGGCACATTAAAGGAAGAAATCAACCGAATTTGGAATAAAAATCACATAGTTCTGTTTGATGTAGATGTAAAGGGCGGTATAAATCTGAAAAAAATATTCCGTCAAAAAGCCATTTCCATTTTTATCAGCCCACCAAGTTTGGAAGTATTAAAACAACGGCTTATGAACAGACATACTGAAACAGCAGAATCGCTGGATATACGGATAGAAAAAGCCTCCTATGAAATGACCTTCGCTTCACAATTTGATTATATAATCGTTAATGACCAATTGGAAAATGCCATTACCGAAATCTCCGATATAGTACATCACTGGATAGACGGTATATAGTCGTCCCTTAAAAAATGCCTATCCTTATGCTTCTTTTTTAATGAAATTTTATAATAAAAATACTTTAAATTTGCCGTCAGATTCTATTATCAATAATAGTAAAATTAAAATGTAACCGTAAATGGACTGTTATGAACAACATAATGAATAATAAATCTAAAAAACGCGCCGCACTTACATCCGTGCTCTCGAATACTACGCTGATAGTATTTAAAATAATTGTTGCGATTTATACGGGGTCATTAAGTATTCTTTCCGAAGCATTGCATTCATTAAGTGATTTACTGGCTGCAGTGATAACATTTTTTTCAGTTAGGTATTCCGACGAACCACCCGATTCACGACATCCTTATGGTCATGGAAAAATTGAAAATATTACTGCTTCCATAGAAGCACTGCTTATTATTTTTGCTGCTGTTTATATATTGTACGAAGCTATTCTTCGCCTGTTTAATCCTGCACCCATAGATATGCCTATACTTGGCATTGTGGTTATGTCCTTTTCTTTTATTGTCAATATTTTTGTGTCTTCTTATCTGTTCCATATCTCAAAAAAAACAAATTCCCTGGCGTTAGAAGGTGATGCACTTCATCTGCGTGCCGATATGTATTCATCGCTTGCCATTGTGGCTGGCTTTATTTTAATTTTATGGTTTAAATGGTATATCATTGACTCTATTTTTGCCATTGCTGTTGGGGTTTACATGTCGGTAGAAGGTTTCATCCTTTTAAAAAAATCTTTTTTCCCGTTAATGGATGTTTCCATAAAAGATGAAGAAAAACAAATAATTATGAATGTATTTCAAGAACGAAACTTAAAAATTCATGACTTGAAAACAAGAAAATCGGGTAATAATATTTTTGCCGATATACATCTTGAATTAAATTCGGAAATGCCATTGAAAGATGTTCATAAAATTTGCGATGAAGTAGAAGAAAAACTGAAAATACAATTGCCCGGTATCGAAATCAATATTCATGTAGAACCCTTATGAGTTGAGAAAAGAGTCAAATTGCACATAAATTTTTTCAGGCAACCATTTTATTTCATTTTTCGTCTTATAATATAACCTAAAAAATTTTTATTATGAAAAAATGTTTATTTATTCTTGCTTTTGTAGCAACAATTAGCATTGCATACGGACAATTACAAGTGTCGCTAACTTCAACTAATTGTTCATGCTATGGTTTGTGTGATGGTTCTATCACAGCAACCGTTACGGGTGGAACACCACCGTATCAATATTATTGGGAATCGGATACAAATCAAGTAACTCAAACAACCGACATTATTACCAATTTGTGTGCTGGAATGTATTGGATTACTGTAACGGATAACGGTGGACAACAAGTTACAGATTGGATATATTTGTCAGAACCATCATTAATAACAGCCAATATATGTGTTACTAATCCTACCTGCCCTACTTGTAATGATGGAATAATCAATACAAATACAAGTGGAGGAACTCCTCCTTATACATATTTATGGTCAAATGGAGCCACAAATCCTGATTTGTATCCTCCTATATCGCAAGGTACGTATTCATTCACCATTATGGATGCAAATCTTTGTACATCTACATCATCGGTTCAATTGCCCGAAACGTCAAACAATTGTCATGCTTATTTTAATTATAATGGTTATGGTGATTCATTAGTACAAAATCAACATATATATGTATATAATTACAGTATTCCTAATAATAATTCATGCATCACAAGTTATACCTGGGATTTTGGCGATGGGGCTCCAATAAATTCCATAGAACCAGACACTGATCATGTTTATCTATTTGATGGAATTTACAATATATGTCTTACTATTCAAACATCTACAGGTTGTACCAGTACATATTGTGACTCATCGGTAGATATATTGCCTCCTTATACTCTTTCGGGTTATGTATATATTGATGAAAACGGAAACTGCATCAAAGATGCTGGCGAAAATGGAATACCTTCGCAGGCTGTTCAGGTAACTAATGGAACTCAGACATACTGGGGATGGAGTGATTACAATGGACATTATGCTATTTCATCTCATACGGGCAATTACACAGTTTCATTACCTAATCATACAGGATATACTATTAATTGCAGTAACAGTCAGCCTCATAATGTTGCTCTCACTAGTGGTTACGAAATAAATCAAGATTTTGCACTTAATTGTAATGGTGGATTTGATTTGTGTGTTACAAATATTTCTTTTCAAGGAACTTCATTTCCGGGTGAACAGGTAACTATTACTCCTTACATTGGATTAAATAATCCACTGTGTAATTATAATCCTACTCCAGGACAGATTATTATAGTACTCAATCCTATGTTAATCTATAATGGTGTGGGTAGTGGCATTCCCACACCAACCGTATATAATACTTCTAATGGCGATTCGCTTGTTTGGAATGTAAGTAATATTTTTTCAACAAATCTGGGTTATAATTATACTGTTTATGCCCTTATAAATACCGCTGCACAAATTGGAGATTCCGCATGTATAACGGGTATGATTTTACCAATGGATGGTGATATAAATGAGATGAATAATACCTATAAAATGTGTATTTTTATAGGTAATTCCTGTGACCCCAACATGAAAGAGGTTTATCCACAAGGAACAGGTATTAATGGAAATATTCCACCTACGAGTGATTATCTGACTTACACGATACGCTTTCAAAATACGGGTACTGCACCAGCACATAATATTTTTATTATAGATACATTAAGCAATAATCTTGATTTAACCACTCTCGAAATAGTTGCTACCAGTCATAATATGAGTAAATTGTTACTTCCGGGAAATATTTTACGATTCGATTTTCATAATATCATGTTACCAGACAGCACTTCTAATGAACCGCAAAGCCACGGTACAGTAACGTATAAAATAAAAAATATGTCAAACCTTTCGGAAGGTACACAAATAAAAAATACTGCCTATATCTTTTTTGATTACAATCCTGCGGTGGCTACCAATACAACACTTAATACCATTGTTACACCACAAAGTGTAGTAGAAGAAAAACTTGTATTGAATGAAATTTCCCTGTATCCCAATCCAGCAACAGATAAACTGAATATTCAAACTTCATTCAAAGAAGATGAAAACATGATGGTGAAAATATCAGACCTGCTTGGAAAAACCATACGTTATGAGGTTATACCAGTAAATAAAGGCACTCAAACCTCTACATTAAAATTAAATGATATGGCAAGTGGCATGTATATTATTTATATTACTTCTGCAAACCTTGAATTTTCAAAGGAACTTATTATTCAATAATTTTTTTCGACTAAATAATTCCTATTTAATAGGATAGGCACTTTTTAAGGGACAACTAATTATCTTATTAGCAAGTCGGTATAAGCGCATCAATTAGCAATTATGTATTTCTTTATTATATGACATATCCATTTTTTTGAGGTTCATTTTTATTTCATTATCCAAAGATATGAACTTTTGCATATACTCCTTTAAGGTTGCCTTATTTTATTTTTTATTCCTAATTAAAATATCTATTTTTGGCACGTTTTTAAAAATTAAAAAGTATGATTAATAATCAGTTGATTAATCCCAAAAGTATTGTGGTAGTAGGCGCTTCTAACAATACTCAAAAACCGGGTGGTAAAATTTTGAAAAATATCAGGGAGCATTCGTATGTAGGGCAATTATATGTTGTAAATCCAAATAATAACGAAATTCAGGGAATAAAATCTTATGCTCAAGTGGATGATTTGCCTTCTCCTATCGATTTGGCTATTTTAGCTATTCCAGCACAGGCGTGTCCCGAAGCAGTGGATACACTTGCCTTTAAAAAAAATGTGCGTGCTTTTATTATCATTTCTGCGGGTTTTGGTGAAGAAAGTCATGAAGGTGCTCTATTGGAGCAGAAAATTGTTGATACAGTAAATAAGGTAAACGGCTGTCTCATAGGTCCCAATTGCACGGGCATAGTCAATAAAAATCATGCAAGCATTTTTACAACACCTATTCCTCAGATAACGCAGGAAGGGTGTGATTTTATAACTGCCAGTGGTGCTACGGGTGTATTCATCGTTGACCTTGGAATAACACGTGGTGTACCATTTTCAAACATATATTCGGTGGGAAACAGTGCTCAAATTGGAATAGAAGATGTATTGGAATATTTGGATGAAAGTTTTGATGCAACTACCAGTTCAAAAGTAAAAATTCTTTATATGGAAAATATAAAGAAGCCTCAAAAACTTCTTAAACATGCTTCTTCATTAATTCAAAAAGGATGTTTCTTGGCTGCCATAAAAGCGGGGAGTTCTGAAGCAGGAAGTAGAGCAGCATCTTCGCATACAGGTGCTATGGCTACTCCCGATGCTGGTGTGGATGCCTTATTCAGAAAAGCAGGTATTGTGCGTTGTTATGGTCGTGATGAACTGATTACTGTGGCTTCTATATTTATGCACAAGCCTTTGAGTGGTAAACGTATTGCCATTATTACCCATGCGGGAGGTCCAGCCGTTATGCTTACCGATGCCTTGTCGCAGGGAGGTTTTGAAATACCTTCGCTAAAAGGTGAAAAATCAAAAGAACTGCTTACGCATTTATTCCCGGGTTCATCGGTTGCCAACCCCATTGATTTTTTGGCAACAGGCACAGCCGAACAACTGGCTACGATTATAGATTACTGTGAACATGAGTTCAATGAAATTGATGCGATGGTTGTTATTTTTGGAAGTCCCGGATTGTTTCCTATTTTCGATGTATATAATGTAATCCATGAAAAAATGCAAACATGTAAAAAGCCCATTTATCCCATATTGACATGTGCCATTGATGTTGCCGAAGAAGTAAAAGATTTTTTATCCAAGGGACATATACGTTTTCACGATGAAGTTCTCTTTGCCAAAGCATTGACTCAAATAAAAAAAACTCCCAAAACATACATCCAACGAGAAAATCCTTATATATTGAACAAGGAACGTATTCAAAGTGTTATTGCCAATTGCGAAAATGGATATCTTAAACCGTCTGAAGTTCAGATGTTGTTTGATATAGTCGGCATTCCCCGAGCAGGCGAAAGCATTGTTACGAATGTAGTAGAAGCCGTTGAAGCAGCCGAAGAGTTAGGCTATCCCGTTGTTATGAAAGTAATAGGTCCTGTTCATAAATCGGATGTGGGCGGCGTAGCATTAAACGTAAAAACAAAAGCCGCCGTGATAAAGGAATTTGAACGCATGATAAAAATTAAGGAGGTAACAGGTATTTTAATACAACCCATGTTGTCGGGGATGGAACTGTTTGTGGGTGCCAAACGCGAAGAGCCGTTTGGGCATTTGCTGATGTTTGGATTGGGCGGCATTTTTATTGAAGTACTGAAAGATGTGCAATCGGCTTTGGTACCAGTGAATAATGAAGAAGTGTTCGAGATGATAAAAAATTTGAAAACCTATCCTATGCTTAAGGGAATACGCGGACAACAAGGTGTCAATATAGAAATATTTGCAGATGTAATATGCAGGGTTTCGGCATTATTGGCTGCTGCTCCACAAATATACGAAATGGATATTAACCCGTTGTTAGGAAAAATGAATCAGGTAATTGCCGTAGATGCCAGAATACGAATTGAAAAAAAATAATAAATTAATTTAAAAATACGAGTATATGAAAACCAAAGATTTAATTTTTATTATAATTTTTATAATTATTGTAATCCCTTTTTTGCCCTTTCCTTTTTTACAACACTTTCAGCAATCGTTTCTTTATAATGAAGAATACTGGATACCGACCAGTTTTATAAAATTTGCCTTTCTGGCAACAATGGGTGAAATAATTGGTTTACGCATACGGACAGGCAATTATTATGAAACTGGATTTGGCTTGCTTCCACGCATGGTGGTTTGGGGTTTTTTAGGACTGATGATAAAAATTTCGTTTGTTGTATTTGGTGCAGGAATACCGATACTTATAGAAAAATGTTTTTGGATTAAGGGTGCCAACCAGTCTATGGTATATAGCGATTATTTTGATGCCGCATCACAAGGATTGGGTGGAGTACGGCTGTTATCTGCTTTTTTGATTAGTACCTTTATGAATATTACGTTTGCACCCGTTATGATGACCTTCCATAAAATTACGGATATTCATATAACACAACAAGGTGGTTCTTTTATTAAATTTTTCAAACCTATTCCATTTCGCAAAATATTTCCTGCTATCAATTGGGATGTGCAATGGAACTTTATTTTCAAAAAGACCATTCCTTTATTTTGGATACCCATGCATACTATTACTTTTTTAGTTGCTTCACAGTACAGAGTGGTTATTGCTGCATTTCTTGGTATTGTATTGGGTGCCATTTTATCGTTTGCAGGACGGAAAAAAAATTAAAATCGATGTTATAAAACTGTTATCTTTTTTAGTAGTTTTGCAGCCAAATTTTAAAGTGGATGTTGAATAACAAACCTATTTTAAGGCGTACGCTTATTATTGTTGTCATTGTTTTTGCAGGGATAGGATTTATACTGACAGGTTCGTATTTTGCTATCAAGTTTCACATAACCGATGACCCGGGTGGTGTAGATTACAATGACCGCATGTACAGAGAAATATCGGAAAAACAACAATTGTTCAATCCACAGGACCCTGCTTATCAACAAATGGCTTCTGAAAAAAGACCTATTCAATATCTGCTGCTTTCGCTACTGGGTAAATTTTATCCATACAATGCCAATGTTATTTATGAGGCTACCAAATACGCAGACAATCCAGTATTGTTGGAACAAATGATATCGGCTGCCGAATTAAGACTTCCACCCAATTCGCATTATTTTGCATTAAAAAAGCAGTTGCTGAATACCTATAACAAGCCAATTAAGCGGGATACATTAAAAAGTATTTATACATGGATGAACATTCCCGAGTGGAACGACTTGAAAATAGCCATTGTAAAGGACAAGCAATTGATAGACAGTGCTGCCAACATGGCGGGCGTAGAACCGCGATTGGTTGTATGCTGTATTATTGGTGAACAAATAAGATTGTTTAATTCCAAACGTGAAATTTATAAAAAGTACATCGGCCCATTAAAAGTGCTGTCGGTTGAATCACAGTTCAGTCTTGGCATTACCGGCATAAAAAGTTTTACAGCTCAATCTATTGAACAAAACCTGAAAGATTCTGCTTCTGTTTTTTATCTGGGTTCAAACAGAAAAAATTTACTTGATTTTTATTCTGAAAACCCTGACACAGAAAGGTATTATCGTTTGGTGAATTACCGAAATCATTATTTTCAATATTTATATACAGCATTGTATTTACATCAAGTGCAAAAACAATGGAAAGCATCCAATATTGATATTTCAAACCGTCCCGAAATCTTAGTTACCTTGTACAACGTTGGTTTCACCTCTTCAAAACCAAATCCAAACCCACGTGTTGGAGGCTCAACTATTACTATCCATGATAAACTTTATACTTTTGGCGGTATAGCATTTGATTTTTATTATTCAGGCGAATTAGCCAGAGAATTTCCCTATTACAATCAGAAATTTTTTGATTGAACAAAGCAGGTTAATGAATTGGTGCAAACAGCGTTTGTTGCATCAATTTTTCCTTGTAATGTTGTTTGATGGGAACATTAGCCACTGAACCATTTTGTGATAAAATATGAGGTAACATATTAGGAGAAACATCATATTCATCCGCTTTAATATACATCCATGAATTGTCATCGTTGATAAACAGAGTGCCAACATCATTACCGGTAACTGTATTGAAATAGTGCACGGTGGCTGAAGAATATATAACGCCAGCCCAATGAAAGGTGCTATCATAAATCAGACTGACAGGATTTTCGTATAGAAGTTTTTGTTGCCACAGAATTTGGTTGGTGGAAATATCTTTTAAAAGCAAACTATCCTTACCTGACGAGATAAACAATATTTGATTTTCCTGCACCCATTTGCCTGTCATTATGGACAATGCCTCATTTTGATGAGTAGCCATGTTTATATAATGTTTATTAGTTAAAAGATATGTGTTTTTAATATCTATCATTGTTTCATTATTAGATAATTGTATGGTTTGAACCATTTTGAGTGTTTTAGGAGGTGTATATTGATATTGTTGAACTTTGTTGTCAATAGTTTGTATAAATAAAGCGCTGTTGTTATTATTAAAATAAATATGAACTACATCAAAGGGTGATATTTTTAAGGTTGTTAGCGTAATCTTATTTTTGATGTCGAATACTTCAAGCGTGCCATCGTTAAAACCTGTAAACAAGTAATTGGTAGCCAGACAAGAAGAAGTAATATATTTCATGGTGTATGAATACGTATGTAAAATGTTTTTATCATTCATATTTATTAAAATTTGCTTAGAAAAGTAAGTTGATGTTCCAGAAGATTCGTTGTAATGAATAGCAGGTAAATAAAAAATTAATGACAATGGTTGGGTAGGGGAGCAACTTATTCCAGCAGTAGCAGTTTTGAACGAATCGGGCAGAGTATAACATTGCTCGTTGAAGAGATTAAATATTTTATTTGTTTCACTGGCATAGCCAAGAATAAACGATTTATGGAAAGCACTGTATTCGCCTGTCATCACGGGTTTACTCGCCTGAACAAAATTATAAAGCACAGAACCGGCATGTCCGTTATAATCATATTTGCTTAAAATGCCAGTATGAGTGCATACTAATATACTTTCATCATTCATTTCACCCATTATAACTTTTCCATTATTGATTTTAATATTCAATATCAATTCGCCTGTGGTACGATAAATGTTTAATTCGTTGGTTTCACTGGAATAGATAGTCACTTTTTTATTATTATCTGAAACAAAAGCCATGGAAGGTGTTACAGGATTTTTAATAGATTTTTCTTCAATCCATCGTTGCGTATCCCAAATTCTAATCATATTGTTTTTTTCTGAAGTAGTTACCAGTTTTGAACTGTCGGGGCTGTATGTAAGGTCAGTCAAACTTTCAGCATACGTGCTGACAGGATAGAGTTTATACGTAGAAATATCCAAGACCTGAATAGTGCCTGTACCAGTTTTTTTATCCGATACGTAACCTGTAAAGCCTGCTATTACCTCATCTTTTTCTTTGGATGATAGCAACCGAATGACGCGATAAGGCGAAGTAGAAATCGTTTTCAAAATATCAAGTGTTGTAGCATTCAAAAGAGTAATGGTTTTATTTTGCAAGGCTACTATCAATAAATTTTTATATGGAACGTATAGCAAAGCAGTAATGGTGTCCTTTAAAGAACATGTTTTATTAATATTTCCCGTATTTGTGTTCCACGAAAACACCATGCCACTTTTATCGCCGCTAAATAGTATTGTATTTTCCCTGTTGATACATAAATCGGTTATTTTATCCTGATGACCGTATAACGTACGAAGCAACTCCTTGCTGGTAGCATCCCATAATTTAATCGTTTTGTCTTCTGAAGCAGTGTAAATAAATGGGATATTAGAACTGTATATAATTTTTGTAATATTGGATAAATGCTTTAATGGTAAAATCTGTGAATGAATGGATTGTGCATCCATGTGCATGCTGAAAACAGTAAAAAATACGAGCGTAAACACTCTGTTTATCATGATGAAATGGTTATTAATTGTACAAAATTACAAAAGATGAATTAAAAAATCAAATAGTCCTGCTAAATTTTCCTCTGCCTAAACTCTCAACGTTTCGCTAGACTTTTCGTCCTGTTAAACTTTGAGAGTTTTTCCCCGAAATTCCTTTTGTGTATTTAATTCCTTTCTGTCCAAATGAGAAAGATATTCTATCCTTTCCGATGTTTAAATAAATACTGGAAAAAATCTTTATTCGTTTCCAAAATCTTATGTATCCTATTGTCTTTTAAAAGATGAACGCTAACGGTGGTGGTATAAAACGTAGCGGTTTGGTATTATATGCCCCTGCTCATAATAGAAATTTAACACCAAGTTATAAACTTTTGTTATTTCTTCTCACAAGTGACGCTATCGCTTAACACTTGCGAGAACTACAGGTGAAAATATCCAGTATATAAATAACTCAGATAGTAGAATAATGACACTTATAAATCACAATCTAAAAGGAGTTGCTACTAAATATTTTCCATTATACACATCTTATTTTGCATTTATTGAAAAAAATGTCCTAAATGTATTTGATAACAAATTTACTTCAAATACAAAGTTTGGGATATGTTTACCAATATTGAAAAAATGTACGAAAAATTCATAAAAACTAAATCAGTCAGAACATACAGGTGTCCTACTGTACGAAATTGGAAATCTCAAAATTGGAATTACAGAAGTATTATTAATACCAATATATTTTCGATATAAAAATACATTAACAACATTTTATTAGAATAGAGCCAAATTAATTTGAAAATTCACATTTCTTCTTACTGTCATTCTGAGTCTCTTTATTTTTAACGAGAAGAAGGAATTTCCACAAGTTTTAATTAAAAATTTCCACTCTTTTTAAATTCCGTTTAATTCCTCTTAAATACTTA